>CAXAVQ010000095.1:0-8307 GCA_963971985.1 uncultured bacterium | reverse complement strand
AGGGGCCGGTCTTCATCACCCTCGACCTGACCGACCCGGTCATCGACGAGGCGGTCGAGAAGAAGGCCGGGTTCGTGGTCGCCTACCACCCGCCCCTGTTCCACGCGACCAAGCGGCTCGATACAAGCGAGCGCGCCGGGCGCACGGTGTTCAAACTGCTGCGCGCCGGGACGGTCGGTGTGTACTCGCCTCACTCGGCCCTCGACGCCGCGAAGGGCGGGCTGAACGACTGGCTCATCGAGCGCGCGACCGATGGCGGAACGCCCGGCGAAATCACCAACCGGCGCGCGCTGGAGCCGACATCCACGGGCGGCGGCATGAAACTGGTCGTGTTCGTGCCGGAAGACAATATCGATACCGTCCGAAGCGCGCTGCACGAGGCCGGCGCGGGCGTCATCGGCGACTACGACCACTGCACCTACGCCTCCCAAGGCGAGGGCACCTTCCGTGGCGGGGACTCGACCAACCCGGCGATCGGGGAGAAGGGGCGCCTCGAGCGCGTGCGTGAGCTGCGACTGGAGACCGTGGTGCCGCCATCGCGCGTTGCCGAGGTCGTGCGTGCCCTGCGCGAAGCGCACCCGTACGAGGAGCCGGCGTTCGACCTGTATCGCGTGGAATCGCACCCGGACGAGTCGCTCGGCGCGGGGCGCATCGGCGACCTGTCCGCGGCGCTCAGCGCCAAGGCCATCGCGGAGAACCTCGCGAGGCATCTGGACGTCGACGGCGTGCGCCTGGCCTGCGCCCTCGGGACGGATGCGGACCGCCCGATCACGCGGATCGCCTGTTGCCCCGGCGCGGGGTCGGGGCTGGTGGACGAGTCGATCGCGCAGGGCGCGGAGCTGTTCATCACCGGGGAGATGCGCCACCACGAACTGCTCAGCGCGACCGAGCGCGGCCTGACGGTCGCACTGGCTGGTCACACCAACACGGAGCGGCCGTACATGTGCGGGTACGCGGAGCGGATCAAGCGGGAGACGGGGCTTGAGGTGATCGTGAGCGAGCGGGATCGGTGTTCTTGGGAGTGGGTGGGCTAACCCGGCTGCTTCGACTGGATATACGCCTCAAACGCGTTCCAGTCCTTCCGGATCGCTTTCTTGAACATGCCAGACATTGCGCCGCCGAGCAGTTTCATCATGCACCCGCCGCCGTCGATCTTCGCGTCCATGACCATGCGCGTGCCGTCGCCCTCGGGCTCGTACCGGAAGTCGAAGTCGTAGGTGGTGGAGCCGCGAGAGTCGACGTGCATCGAGATCGCGCGAGGCGGGTCGTAGTGCGTGATCTCGAAGACCTCGGTCGCTTCCTTGCCGGCGAACTTGCGGGTCTCGGCGATCTTCGTGCCGACGCCGAACTCGCCCTCGGGCGTCTGCACCTCGCAGCGGACGAAGTTGTTCATCCAGTGCTCGAACTGCTCCGGGTCGTTCATCGTGCGGAACACGGATTCCGGCGGGGCGGGGAAGTGGTGCGACATCGAGAAGGTGAGGGGCATAGGGATTCTCCTAGGCCCTAGGGTGCCACCGGATCGGTCCGGTCGCAAGCCGGGTCAGCCCGTGGCACCCGCTCTCAGTCCTGACCCACCACCTTGCCGTCCACCAGTCGCACGATCCGGTCGGCCCGGTCGGCGGTCGCGGTGTCGTGGGTGACGATGACCATGGTCTGGTTCGTCTCGGTGCGCAGGGCCATCATCGCGTCGAGGATCTCCGCGCCGGTTGTCTGGTCGAGGTTGCCGGTGGGCTCGTCGGCCAGCAGCAGGTCGGGCGTGTTCATGAGGGCGCGGGCGATGGCGACGCGCTGTCGCTCGCCGCCGGAGAGTTCGACCGAGCGGTGCCTGAGGCGATGGCCGAGCCCGAATCGCTGGAGCAGCATCTCGGCCCGCTGCGTGCAGGCGGCTTTCTCTTTCGCCCAGGAGATCCGGTTCTTGCCGACCATCGCCGAGACGAGCGTGTTCTCGAGCACGTTGAGTTCGGGGAGCAGGTGGTAGAACTGGAAGACGAAGCCGACGCTCGTCGTCCGGTAGCGATCGAGTTCGCCCGACGAGAAGTCGCGGAGCTTGCGATCGCGGAAGTAGATGCCGGACTCGGCGTCCGTCTTGTCGGGGCGGTCCAGCCCGCCGAGAAGGTGCAGCAGCGTGGACTTGCCCGAGCCCGAGGCGCCGAGCACCGCGACGCACTCGCCCTCGTCCACGCTGATGTCCACGCCGCGCAGCACTGGCACATCCACGCGCCCGAGGCGGTAGGTCTTGTGGACCGCGCGGGCCTCGACGATCGGGCCGGTTGCTTTCTCGGGCGTGGATCGGGATGGGGCGGCGGCGTTACTCAAAGCGCAGGGCCCTCACCGGGTCCATGTTTGCCGCACGGACCGCTGGGATCAGCGCGCCGAGCACGGAGCAGAGCACCGCCGACACGAGCACGATCGCAGCCTTGCCGGGCTCGACCTCGTCGGGGATGCGCGAGAACAGGTAGAACGCCGGGTCCCAGATCGCCCGACCGGTCACGTGCGTGAGCCACTCGTGGATGGGGTTGATGTTCCGGATGATGACGTACGCGAGCGTGCCGCCGATCGCCGCGCCGAGCACGCCGATGATCAGCCCGTAGCGCAGGAACAGCCACGCGATGCCGAGTTTCGAACCGCCGATGGAGCGGAGGATGCCGACGTCCTTGGTCTTCTCGCTGACCATCGCCCAGAAGATCGCGAAGATCAGCACGACCGCGACCATGGAGATGATCGCGAACAGGAACAGGATGAGCACGGTCTCGCTCTCGACCTGCCGGATGAACTCGGCGAGGCCCGGTTTCTTCTTCCAGGTATATATGCCGTTCTCGCGCATCCACTCGGCATCGGGCGCAGAATCCATGGTTCCCGGAGGGCGCAGCGCGGCGAACTCGGCGTAGATGTCCTTGACGATCGGTTCGATCTCGTCGGCCGTCACGCCCTCGCGTGCCTTGACCAGGACGCTCGTCACGCGCGCCGGCGATGTGCCGATGACCTCCGGCTCCCGGATGACCAGTTCGCCGTCGACAAGGTCCGCGCCGGGCGTGAAGTTCGGATCGACGCGCTCGGTGGCGTCCATGCGCAGCATCTGCTGCAGATCGGCCAGCGGCACGATGATCCACTTGGAATCCACCTGGAACAGACCCGACACGAACTCGTTGGCGACCGGGAACTCGCGATCGACCGTGCCGGCGGTGGTGAACCCGCCGCGCCGGTTGAACGGCACGACGCGGATGGTGATCGAGCGGTCGGGCATGAACGCGCCGGGGAAGCGGGGGTAGAAGAACCCGTCGTCGGACACCGCGTTGAACGGCGAGACGCGCAGGCCCATGACCGCCGCGGACTCCCACCCGGCCCCGGCGGGGGCGTCCGGATCACCGACGAGCAGGCGCTCGCCGAAGACCTCGAAGCCCTCGGGCAGCTCGAGCCGGACATCGGCCGGGGGCAGTTCCGAGAGGTCGGCGCCGCTCTCGACGGCTTCCTGCACGGCCGCCCGGCGCTTCTCGTCCGCTTCGGTGGCCTCTCGCGAGCGCCAGTACAGGCGATCGGCGTAGCCGGTCACTTCGTCGTACCCCTCCGGCTCGACGCCGACGATCACCACATCCTTGCTCTCGCCGAAGGGCAGGCTGACCAGGCCGAGGGTCTCGATCGTGGGGGTGGTCTCGTCGATGTCCGGGTGCTCTTCCAGCATGTCCATGAGCTGCTGGTAGTGTGGGATGCCCTCCCGCCCATAGGCGATCGTGACATCGCCGATCATCTGGCGACCGGATGCGAGGAAGTTGTTCAGGAACCCGCCCATGACCGACCAGACGATCAGCACCATCGCGGCGCACAACGCGACCGCCACGACCGCGAGCAGCGGCATGAGTTTGCTGGTGAGGTAGCGTCTGGTGAGGAGGGGCTGGTACACGGTAGAGGTCAGATACTACCGGACCAGCGGGGGTCGGGTTCGTCGTTTGTCACGGCGGCCTCGCAGTCACCTGATGTCATTCGCCGATCGGCTGATCGAAACTCGGCTCGGGCGCTGAAGCGGCGGTTGGGTCGATAGCTACCGCACGAAGGCGAAGTGACCGAGTCGGGCGTGGCACGTACTGTCGCTCTCGATAGTACTCGGCGTAGATCTCAACAGGGTTCTCGCCGCCTGGCTTCGTGTACCACCCAACAACACTCTCGTGAGGGCTCTCGCCCGCCTTCCAACGCACATGCTGGCCACCAGATTCGGTTTCGATCGTCTCATAACGGCTTCGGTACACCCCTGGTGAGGCGGCCTCCGCGAATGGGGCACACAAGTCGCGAAGCACTAGATGCATGAAGTTGGAAGAGGGAGTGCCATCGGGCTCCCAAAATTCCCAGCGCATCTTTCCTTCGTGCGGATACCCGTAGGTCGCCACGAAGAACAACAGGGGGCGATAGGGGCCGATGTCAGGAGGGAATTCTCTTTCACCGTACGTCACGCTCTGAAGACGTATCTGGCCGACTACACTCGCGGAGCCATCTGCCCCCGCCGTGACCGAATCGATGCGGACGCAGCCGCGAAGTTCCACCGGATCTATCACCGGCGAGAATGACTCCCCGTTCTTTAAGTTCATGCCCATATTGTGGTTTTCATGGACGAACACGTAGTCGAAGCCGTCGCATGCGCGGGCGGTGCTCACATCGTCGAGATGACGTGCATACAGCACGGCGGCGGTCGCCAAGCCAATGGAGACTATGCCAATCGCGGCAATGAGAATGCTCGGTTTGACTCGAATGGGAAGTTCCGGTCGTTGGATGGCCTTGGAAGTTGCTGTTCTGCCGACGACCTGTTCATGCTACCGGCCGCAACCTGATCCACAAGGAGTTTCTTAGGTTCTCAGACCTTGAAACGCATCAAGGTCGTGCCCGAGTGTCGGATACCATGTACTTGTGATTGCCCCTGGCCACTCCAATCCGCATATCGGACAGCCGCTGACCATCCCCAGCGCTACCGGCGGTCTTGCGCTCTCGACGAACCTGCTCCTCGCGCCGGTCGCGAATTACTGCGACCTCGCGTTCCGCATCGTCTGTCGCGAGCAAGGGGGTCTCGGCCTCGCCTGCACCGACCTGCTCTCGCCCCAGGGCCTGCTGCGCGGCACGGCCCGCTCGCTCGACCTCGCCGCGACCAATGAAGCCGACTCGCCGGTCTGCATGCAGCTCTACGGCGGCGATCCGGACATCCTCGCCGAGGGCGCGATCTGGGCCGTCGAGCACGGGGCCGATGTCATCGACATCAACATGGGCTGCCCCGTCGACAAGGTCACCAAGAAGGACGGTGGCTCGAAACTGCTCTGCGAGCCCGATCGGACCGTCAAGATCGCCGAACGCATCGCCATGGCCGTCGAGAAGCAGACGAAAGGGCGTGTGCCGGTGACCGCCAAGGTCCGCCTCGGCTGGGACTCCTCGTGCATCGTCGCGCCGGAACTGGCGAGGCGCTTGGAGAAGGTCGGCATCCGCCAGGTCACCGTCCACGGCCGGACCACCGAGCAGCGGTTCAAGGGCGAAGTCGATCACGCGGGCATCCGCGAGGTCGTCGAAGCGGTCGATGCCATCCCGGTGATCGGCAACGGCGATGTGACCACGCCCGAGGGCGTCGTCGAGATGATGGAAAAGACGGGCTGCGCCGGCGTGATGATCGGTCGCGGCAGCTTCTCGTCGCCGTGGATCTTCAACCAGGGCTGGGCCATCCAGACCACCGGCGACCCCGGTCCGGAACCCGACGAGGCGACCAAGGTTGCGATCATCCGGCGCTACTTCGAACTGATGCGCGAGTACCGCGACGATTCCTACGCGCTCACGCACCTCGGCCGGCGGATCAGCTGGTTCGGCAAGAAACTCGGCCCCTGCAAGCCGCTGAAGGAAGCGATCCGGCTGGCGAAAGACCCGGAGACGGTCCATCGGGCGCTGGACGAGTTCCTCGCGGGCGGGCTGCGCCTTTGGGCGGAGGTGGACGAGGACAACGGCGTGCTGGCGGGTTAATCAGTCCATCAAGCATCCGGCCCCTCGGCCGTTGCCTCCTCGTGGTCGATCTTCTTGTCTTCCTCGCCTTGGATGAAGGTCTCGCCCTTGTAGCGCAGCGCGAACGGAATATAGAGCATGGAGACGAGGAACATCAGCCCGGCGAAGAACCAGTAGTAGTTCGCGCCCTCGAGCGGGTTGGTCCCCGTGACGTCCCGGATCTGGATGATCACCGCGTTCACACCGGACACGAAGAAGTTGCCCAGCGACACGCCGAGGAAGTACACGCCCATGATGAACGACTTCATCTTGCGCGGCGACTGGCTGTAGGCGAACTCCAGGCAGACGATCGACACCATGATCTCGGCGCTGGTCAGGATCAGGTACGCCAGGAACTGCCAGATGATGTTGGGCATCTGGTTGAGGTAGGTGCTGACGATCCGCTGTTCATCGGAAACCGGTTTGGCGTCGGGGTCCGCTTCGGCGTCCGGGTCCTTGGAGGGGACCACCCAGACCGCGCGGGCCGCTTTGACCGCCGCGGCGAGGTTGGAAGGCATGTCGACGGTGGTTTCGCCCTCATCGGTCACGACCGGCTGCTCGGTGCTCAGCGCCTCGAAGATCCTCGAGGCCTCTTCGAGGGTCAGCATCTCCGCGAGGGCGCCGTCGGGCATGAACCCCGCGAGGCGCTCGAAGGTCAGGCCGTACTCGGCGAGTTTCGATGCGTCCCAGTCCGCCTCGATGATCGGCTGGAGCGACGTCTTCAGGACGGATGGGTCGGACAGGTTGACTTCAGACGCGATGGCCTCTCGCGTTTCGTCGGTCAGGAGTTTGGGGATGCGTGATTCCTCGATCCGCCCGAGCATCTCGTTCGGTGAAAGCGTCGATAATTCCTTGAACCGCTCGGTCGTCAGCGCAGAGCGCTCGCCCGCGACGATCGCCGCCTTGGCGATCGTGTCCGGGTTGCCGAGCGTCGGGTCCTGCCCGCGACGCAGGTCCGCCGCGAGATCGCTGTACATGGTTGAGGCGATCGATTCCTGCCGGTCCTGGATCTGCTCCTCAACGACACCGGTGACGACAAAGCTTCCGGCGGTGAGGGCGAGCCCGATGCCGATTTTCCTGAGCGGCGTCACCTTGAAGAACTTGCCCATCAGCGGGTACACGCCGTAGGTGAAGATCGGGATCCCGAGCAGGATCAGCACCGGGTTCACGAACTGGATCTGGGACGGCAGCCAGGTGATCCCGAGCTGGCGGTCCATCTGGTCCGCCTGCAGCACCCACGCCGAGCCGGTCTGGTCGAAGATCGCCCAGAACATGGGAACGAAGATCAGGAACAGCGGCGAAAGGTTGAGCAGCGCGCGACGACCCGCCGGGCTGAACGTCTCCTCTTTGAACTTCTTCCAGCCAGAGGCCGGGACGTGGACGAAGCGGTGACGCCCCAGCCAGAACACGAAGGTCGCGATCGCCATCAGAACGCCCGGCAGCCCGAACGCGTATGCGGGGCCGTACTTCGCGAGCAGCCACGGCGTCATGAACTGCGACGCCGCGGCCCCGAGGTTGATCGAGAAATAGAACCAGTTGAACACCTGCGTCATCAGGTGCTTGTTGCCCGAGCCGAACTGGTCGCCGACATGCGCCGAGACACAGGGTTTGATCCCTCCCGCGCCCAGCGCGATCAGGAACAGGCCGGAGTAGAGGAACGGCTTCATGTCCCACGTGCCCATGTGCGGGCCGAGGTCCATCAGCGCCAGCAGCCCGTGGCCGAAGCAGTACAGCAGCGAGATGAACAGGATCGTCCGATACTTGCCGAAGAAGATGTCGCTGATCAGGGCGCCGAGCATGGGCGTGAAATACGCCGCGGCAACGAACAGGTGATAGACGCTCTTGGCCTCCTCGTCGCCCATCGTGGCGTCATTGCCCGAGGCATCGAGCAGGTACTGGGTCATGAAGACGACGAGGATCGCCCGCATGCCGTAGAACGAGAACCGCTCGGCGGCCTCGTTGCCGATGATGAAGGGGATCCCTGGGGGCATGCCCTTCGTGTCGGTCGGGGTGCTGGCGTAGGCGCTCGACTTGCCCATGAACGGTCCTTTCGGAGTGCTGACGCGCGGGCCAGCGTCCGCTCACGGGCGTCTGGTCGGGGCCGCGCGAGTATATCGAGAGGCCAGAAACACTCACAGACCCGCCCAAAGTCGGTTGCCCCGAGGTGGGGAATTGCCACAATGGGCAGCCATGAGCATCCAAAGCCGATTCCGCCGGGGCCCGCTTCGCAGTCACCAGCACGACATGACCGAAGGGTCGACCGCGCCGGACCGGCCGGGCGGAGCCCCGGAAGGTGGCGGCTCAGGC
>CAXAVQ010000094.1:0-8367 GCA_963971985.1 uncultured bacterium | reverse complement strand
TTGATGAAGTAGTCCACGGTGCCATTGAGGGCCATGACCGCCGGCCCAATGTGGATGATCTCGGTCGAGCCGGTGCCGATGCAGTGCACGCCGAGGATATGGCGCGTTTCCTGATGGATCAGCAGTTTGAGCATACCGATCTGGTCGCCGAGCAGCTGGCCCCGGGCGATCTCCCGGTAGTTGGCGATCCCGGTCTCGAAGGGGATGTCCTGGTCGGTGAGCTGCTGCTCGGTCCAGCCAACGGTGGAGATCTCCGGGATGGCGTAGATGCCGTAGGGGAACAGCTCGGGGACGGAACTGGTCGGCTTGCCGAACATATGGCAGGCGGCGAGGCGACCCTGCTCCATGGAAGTCGAGGCGAGCGCGGGAAAGCCGATGACGTCGCCGCCGGCGTAAATATGCCCGATGGGCTCGTCGGTGCCTTCTCGCAGGACCTGGTAGTCGCTGTTGACCTTGATCCGCCCGCGGTTGTCGGCCGTGACGCCGATGGACTCGAGTTTGAGCGAGTCGGTCGCGCCCTGTCGCCCGATGGCGTAGAGCAGGCATTCCGAGCGGATGGTCTTCCCGGATTCAAGGGTGGCCTCGACCAGTTTGCCGGTCGAGGAGCGTGAGCCGGCCGGGGCTTCGATCAGCTGCACGCGCGTGACCTTCTCGCCGAGGCGGAGGGTCATGCCGATATTGCGCAGGTGATACTGGAGCGCCTCGCGGATCTCGGGGTCGAGGAAGCCGAGGAGTTGGTTCTGGCCCTCGATGAGGGTGACCTTCACGCCCAGTGCCTGCATCATGGAGGCATACTCGGTGCCGATGACCCCGCCACCGACGACGGTGAGTGTCCGGGGGAGCTTGGTCAGCCGGAGGATGCCGTCGGCGTCAACGATGTATTCCTCGTCGAAGGGGATGTTGCCCGGCTGGGCGGGCCTGGTGCCGGTGGAGATATAGATGTTGTCGGCGGTGATGGCGGTGACTTCGCCTCCGTGGCGCGCGTGGACGAGGTGTTCGCTCTCGATCTCGGCGGTGCCCCGGACGATGTCGATGCCGTTGCGTTGGAGCTGGTTCTGGGTGACGGTGATCTCGTTGGAGATGACCGTCTGGCACCATTTGGTGAGTTCTTCGATGGTGATGTCGCGGTTGTGCGAACCGCCCATGATGCCCCGGAATTTGAAGCCGGTCATGAAGAGGATGGCTTCGCGCAGGGCCTTGGACGGGATGGTGCCGGTGTTGATCGCGACGCCCCCGACGACTTCCTTGCGCTCGACCACGCAGACTCGCTTGCCGAGTTTGGAGGCCTGGACCGCAGCCTTCTGGCCGGCGGGGCCGGAGCCGATGACGCAGAGGTCGTATTCACGCATGGGGCTGGCCCTCGGTGGTCTTGGGTGGGTTGGCTGACGCGTCGACGTCTGAACGCCGAGCCACAGACAGGTATCGGCACGATACCAGCGCGGGATTGCGCGTTCCGAATCGGCGAGACCGGTAATTTGTGTTCATCCGGGGCTGCACAGCGGACGATGACCGTCTTACAATGATCCTCACGGACCCGCGGACCGCGTGCACGACCCTGTTTATTCGGACTTTGGTCAGTCTCTGAAGCCACTGGAACAGTCCGATCGCGGCATCGGACGACAACTATGAGCGCTTCGCCCACGATGTCCAACAGTTCCAATCCCAACGGTGCCCCCGGTCCGAAGACACGCCCCGGCGCGGGCGGCCCCTTCCCGGCCGGTGCATCCCTGAACGGTTGGAACGCCGCCTACATCGAAGATCTGTTCCAGAAGTACCAGGATGACCCGCAGTCGGTCGGCCCGGATATGCGCGATTTCTTCCGGGGCTTCGAACTCGGTCAGGGGTCGGGGAGCAACGCTCCGGTGGCTTCCGGAGGGACCGGCATCCCGACGGGAAGCAGCGACGCCGCCAAGGCGGCTGCCGTCCGCGACCTCGTCAACTCCTACCGCTCGCTCGGGCACACCTGCGCCCGCATCGACCCGTTCGATCGCGAGCGTGAGGCACCGGAAGAGCTCAATCCGACGGCGCACGGCCTCGGTAACGATGATCTCGGCTCGACCTTCACCGTCCCCGGCCTCGCGCCCTCGGGCGTCTCGCTGTCGGAACTGATCGGCCGGCTCGACTCAATCTACTGCGGGTCGATCGGCGCCGAGGTCACGCACATTTCCAATCGTGCCGAACGCGAATGGTGGCTCGAGCGCGTCGAGACCACCGGCAACCGGACCGATTTCTCGCGCGGCGAGCGGGTCCACATCCTCGAGCAACTCCACCGGGCCGAGATGTGGGAGAAGTTCTGCGGCAAGCGGTACCCCGGTCAGAAGCGGTTCAGCCTTGAGGGCGGCGAGTCGCTGATCCCGCTGCTCGATCGGCTGGTCGAGAAGTGCGCGGACCAGTTCGGCGTCGAGGAACTCGTGCTCGGTATGAGCCATCGCGGCCGGCTCAATGTGCTCGTGAACATCATGGGCAAGACCTACGAAGAGGTCTTCACCGAGTTCGACGACACGTGGGAGGCCGACGCCGAGGAGGGCGGCGGCGATGTGAAGTACCACCGCGGGTACTCATCGAACCGTGTCCTGCCGTCGGGCAAGAACATCTGGCTGGCCCTGGCCTCGAACCCCAGCCACCTCGAGGCGGTCGCCCCCGTGGTGCTCGGTCGCTGCCGCGCCAAGCAGCGCCTCAAGGGCGACAAGAGCCGCAACAAGGTCGTCCCGATCGTGATGCACGGCGACGCAGCGGTCATCGGCCAGGGCGTGGTCGCCGAGACCTTCAACCTCGCCGGGCTCGAGGGCTACACCGTCGGCGGCACGATCCACATCGTGGTCAACAACCTGATCGGCTTCACAACGGGCCCGCTCGACGCCCGCACCAGCCGCTACTGCACCGACATGGCCAAGATGATCGAGGCTCCGGTCCTGCACGTGAACGGCGAGGACCCCGAGGCGGTCGTCCACTGTGCTCAGCTCGCGCTCGAGTACCGGATGAAGTTCAACAAGGACGTCGTCATCGACATGCAGTGCTACCGCCGGCACGGTCACAACGAGACCGACGAGGCGATGTTCACGCAGCCGCTGCTCTACAGCGAGATCAAGAAGAAGCCGACCGTCCTCAGCGAGTACGCCCAGACGCTGATGCACGCCGACGTCATCTCCAAGGATGATGTGGACCAGATCGAGTCCTCCGTCCACGAGAACCTCGACGACGCGTACACCAACACGCGCAAGACGGCGGTCGATCCGACCCCCGCCCCCGGTCACGTGCACTGGTCCGGCGTGTCGAACGAGTGGACGTTCGACGAGGGCGAGACCGGCGTCGATCGTGACACCCTGCACGAGATCGCCAAGGCGATCAGCACGTGGCCCGAGGACTTCAAGCCGCACCGCAAATTGGTCAAGGTGCTCAAGGAGCGCACCGAGAACGTGCTCGAGAACAAGCCGTTCGACTGGGCCACCGCCGAGGCGATGGCTGTGGGCTCCCTCGTGCTCGAAGGCAATATTTTCCGCCTGACCGGTCAGGACTGGCGCCGCGGCACGTTCAGCCATCGGCACGCGGTGCTGCGCGACGTCGAAACCGCCGAGGCCTACGTCCCCGTGAACGCGATCCGCGAACTCGGCGTCCCCGGCACCGATCGCGAAGCGGGCACGAAGACCCCCGACGGACAAGTCCGCCAGAACAAGTTCTGCGTGTACGACTCGCCCCTGTCGGAATTCGCCTGCCTCGGCTTCGAGTACGGCTTCAGCCTCGCCTCGCCAAAGATCATGTGCGTCTGGGAGGCCCAGTTCGGCGACTTCTCGAACGGCGCGCAGGTCATCATTGACCAGTTCATCAGTTCCGCCGAACTGAAGTGGCAACGCTGGTCGGCTCTGACGCTCCTGCTCCCGCACGGCTACGAGGGCCAGGGCCCCGAGCACTCCTCGGCACGCCTCGAACGCTTCCTCAAGCTCTGCGGGCAGAACAACATGCAGGTGTGCTACCCCACGACGCCGGCGCAGTACTTCCATGTGCTCCGTCGTCAGATGCACCGCGACTTCCGCAAGCCGCTCATCGTCATGAGCCCTAAGAGCCTGCTCCGCCTGCCCGCCTGCACGAGCACGACTGAAGAACTCACCACCGGCGGCTTCAAGCCGGTGCTCGACGATCCGGCCTTTGAGGGCAAGGACTCGCTGGACCGCAAGAAGGTCTCGAAGGTGCTGCTCTGCACCGGCAAGGTGTACTACGACCTCGTGAAGCGCCGCGAGCAGATCGAGCAGAACGACATCGCGATCGTCCGCGTCGAGCAGCTCTACCCGTTGCACTTCGACCTGCTCCAGGAGATCCGCTCGAAGTACCCGGCCGCCGCCGAACTGGCGTGGGTGCAGGAAGAGCCGCGCAACATGGGCGCGTTCGGGCACATGGCCCTCTCGCTGCTCGAAAAGCTCAACTGGAGCATCGAGTACTACGGGCGCCCGTCCAGCGGCACACCGGCGACCGGGTCGCCACGCAAGCACCTCGAGCAGCTCGACGACTTCCTGACCGCCGCCATCGGCACGGTCCGGGAGGATCGGTCGGACGGCAAGTCGGTCGACCAGAAAACCAAACCCTCCGACGCGAAATCGAAGGGCTCCAAGTCCAGCGGCGGCTCCAAGTCGGGGTCGAACAAATCGAGCGGACGCAAGGCCGCCACGGCGTAAGACACACACGGCACAGCGATCGCGCCGGGCCGTCAACTGCAGAGACAAGCATCCATGCCCACCGACATCGTCATCCCCGCGCTTGGTGAATCGATCTCCGAAGCTGTCATCGCCTCCTGGCTCAAGGAGGACGGCGACTACGTCGAGCAGGACGAGGACCTGGTCGAACTCGAGACCGACAAGGTCACCATGCCGCTCCCGTCCCCGGCCGCCGGCGTGCTGAAGCGATCGGTCAGCGAGGGCGACACCGTCGAGGTCGGCGGCACCATCGGCTCGCTCGACGAGTCCGCCGAGAAGCCCTCGGACGGTGACTCGAAGAAGTCCGAAGACAAGTCGAAGGACAAGGACTCGGGCAACAAGGAAGAATCGAAGAAGCAGGAATCGAGCAAGGACGACGACAACGGCAAGTCCAAGGAGGGTGGCAAGCCCGACACCAAGTCTAATGACGCCGACAAGCAGTCCTTCTCGAAGACCACCCAGCCGCCGTCATCGGGCGCTCCGTCCAGCGGCAAGGCCCCGGACAACTCCGGCGCCTTCGCCACCGCCGTCGCACGAAAGATCGCCGACGAGCACAAGATCGACCTGTCCGAGGTCCGCCCGACCGGTGCCGGCGGTCGCATCCGCGAGCAGGACGTGCTCGCCGTGATGCATACCCGCCAGAACGGCGCGGTCTCCGGGGCGATGGCTCCCGCAACGAGCGGCTCGGCGGGCGCGACGCGCGCCACTCGGCGCGAGAAGATGTCCCCGCTGCGCAAGAGCATCGCCAACCGGCTCGTCGAGGCCCAGCACACCGCCGCGATGCTCACGACCTTCAACGAGTGCGACATGACCAACGTCATGGCCCTGCGCTCGCGCCTGAAGGACCAGTTCCTCGACAAGCACGGCGTGAAACTCGGCTTCATGTCGTTCTTCACCAAAGCGTGTGTCAGCGCACTCCAGGCCGTGCCCAACGTCAACGCCCAACTCGTGCAGGGCGAAAAGGGCATCGAGATCCAGTACCACGACTACTGCGACATCGCGATCGCCGTGGGCACGCCCAAGGGCCTCGTCGTCCCGGTGCTGCGCAACGCCGAATCGCTGTCCTACGCCGGCGTCGAGAGCGGCATCCTCGAACTCGCCAAGAAGGCCCGTGACGGCAAACTCACCCTCGAAGAAATGCAGGGCGGTACTTTCACCATCACCAACGGCGGCATCTACGGCTCGATGATGTCCACCCCGATCCTCAACGCCCCGCAGTCGGGCATCCTCGGCATGCACAACATCATCAAGCGCCCGGTCGAGAACCCGGACAAGCCCGGCGAGATCGCCCTGCGCCCGATGATGTACATCGCCCTCAGTTACGACCACCGCATCGTCGACGGCGAGGGCGCTGTGACCTTCCTCAAGCACGTCAAGGACTGCATCGAGGACCCGGAGCGGATGCTGCTGGAGGTCTGACTGGGGACCGTTTCACGACCCAACGGCCGCTCTCACGCGGCCTTTTTCAATTCCTCGACCGGGTACTCCGCCCGCTCCTCGCGAGGCGGGTACTTCACCCAGAATTCGTGGTGCCCGGTGACCCACTTCAGCACGATGAAGTGGTGGATCGCGTCGCTCAGCAGCAGGGCGATGCCGGCGATCGCCAGCCATTCGCCGGCCGCTCCCGGGAAGATGAGCATCCCGGCGGGGATGAGCGTGAAGCCGTGGTAGCCGTGGTGGACTCGATAGCCGCGTGTCATCCGCCCGAGCCAGGCCGTCTTCTCCGGCGCCGTCATCCGGCGTCCGAAGCGGAGGTAGATCGTGAGCAGTTCAAGCAGGATCGCGCCGACGATGCCGAAGGCGATCAGGGTGATAGGGCTCATGAACGGTCGGCCTCCGTTGCCGAGGGTTGCGTGAGATGCTCAATGAGGCCCTCGCAGGATGCGCGGACCATCTCGTAGACGCGATCGAAGCCGTCGTCTTCCCCGTAGTACGGGTCCGGGACCGCCAGGTTCGCCCCGCTCCCGGAAGGGTCGAAACTCCGCAGGTGACGCAGTCGATCCGCTGGCGCCCCCGCATCCAGGCAGTCGGCATGGTTGTCATCGTCCATCACGATGATCAGGTCGAATTCCTCCCAGTCGGAGCCGGATATTTTCCGGGCTCGACTGGGTAATTCGATGCCGTACTTGCTCGCCACCGCGACCGAACGCGGGTCCGGCGGATTGCCAACGTGCCAGCCCCCGGTGCCCGCTGAATCGACGCGGATGGAACCGTCCAGCCCCTTCTCGCGCAGCAGGTGCAGGAACACGCCCTCGGCCAGCGGCGAGCGACAGATGTTGCCCATGCAGACAAAAAGAACGGATTTCACTGACAGCTGTATGTCACTCACGAGACCAGTGTAGCCCTGCGGCGCACGATTCGGCACCGCGGCACCACGGGGCGATGAGTACGATGCGGGCATGTCCCAAGGCAGCGAACTGTTCGAGACGACCCTGGATGCTCGTGACCCCGACCCGAGACGCCGGATCCTCGATCAGGCCGCCGAAGCCCTCGCAGAGTTCTCGCTCAACGAGGAGCAGCGCCGGGCGGTCGATCACGACGGCTCGCCCCTGATCGTGCTCGCCGGGCCCGGTACCGGGAAGACACGCACGATCATCGGGCGGATCCTGCGCCTGCTGGCCGACGGCGCGAAGCCCGAGTCCATCCTCGCCATGACCTTCACCAACAAGGCGGCGGGGGAGATGACCGAGCGCCTCGAGGAGATGGTCGGCCCCGAGGCCGCGTCGCGTGTCCAGATGGGCACCTTCCATGCCTTCGGCTCGCGCCTCATCGCCCGCTACGCCGACATGCTCGGTCTGCCCGAGCGCCCGGACATCATGGATTCGGCCCAGCGCCGGCGCCTGCTGCGCAAGATCATCGAGGAACACGCCCTGTACCGCTTCCGGGCATCGGAGGGCACGGATGCGCTCATCGGGCCGATCGCCACCTTCATCGAGCGCTGTCGCGAGGCCGCCCGCTCGCCGCAGGACGCCCTCGATTTCGCCGAAGAGTGGGAGCGACTGAACGCCTCCGGCCAGACCGTCAAGGGCGAGGACGCCGACGAGACCGCCCTGCGCGCCGAAACCGAGCGCCGTCGGATGTTCGCCGAGAACGCGCGGGCCTACGAACTGTTCGTGACCGCGTCGCGCCGGGCCAAGGTCGTCACCTTCAACGACTTCATCACGCTCCCCACCGAACTGCTCCGCGAGCGCGAGATCGTCCGGAACATCATCCGCGACGAGATCCGCCACGTGGTCGTCGACGAGTTCCAGGATGTGAACGCCGCGCAGATCGAGATGCTCCGCCAGATCATCCCACCGCGCGGCGAGGGGCGACCCGGGCCCGACCTGTGCGTCGTCGGCGACGATGACCAGGCCATCTACGCCTTCCGAGGCAGCGACCCGAAAGCCTTCGCCCGCTTCCGCGAGATCTGGACCAACGCCGCGCAGATCGAACTGTCGATCAACTACCGCTCGCGCCCCGAGGTCATCGAGGTCGGCAACACCGTCATTGGGCTGGCCAACGAGCGATTCGCGCCCGACAAACAGAGCCGCGCGAACCCCGACGGACCCGCGGACGCCGGGGTGCTCGAAACCGTCGAGGTCGCCAAGGACAACCTGACCGGGCAGGTCATCGCCTCGCTGATCAAGAAGGCCCGTTCCGAGGCGGAGGAGCAGGGCGACTACCTGCCGTTCTCGTCATT
>CAXAVQ010000093.1:0-8396 GCA_963971985.1 uncultured bacterium | reverse complement strand
CGGCTCGGTGTCGCTGTCGGTGGCGCTCTGCGAGCACCACCCTGAGATTATCCAGATGTGCCGCGAGCGTGACTGGGAGTTCTTTAGCCACGGCATCTACAACACCCGCTACACCTACGGCCTGAGCGAAGCCCAGGAGCGGGCGCGCGAACAGAGCGAGAAGGTCGAGGCGCTCGGCGCGGAACTGGAACAGGTCAAGGCGAAGGCGAGTGAAGCGCCTGCACCGGCGGCTGCCTCAACGGGTATCGACCCGGCGGAGGTTGCCAAGCGGGATCGGGTGATCGAACTGCTCAAGGGCAAGCTGGACGCCGCGAGCGCGCAGTGCAAGCAGTTGCAGGAGCAGGTCGGAACGGGCGGCGCTGCCTCACCGAGCGATCCTCAGCAGAAGGCCGCGCTGGACGCGCTGCAGCAGAAACTGCTCGCGAAGCAGCAGGAACTGGACGTGGCGGCCCACAAGCTCGCGGCTCGCGAGAAGGCCCTCGAGGGCAAGGGCGGCGCGAAGCCGATGTCGCCGATGGGCGGCGCGGGCACCGAAGAGGAACGCGAAGCGCTCCGCAAGGAATCGGAGGCGCTGTACACGCAGCGCGAGCAGCTCGCCGAGGCCAAGGCGTCGCTCGACCGGAAGGCCAAGAAGGTGGCGGCCCGTGCCTCGAAGGGCAAAGCGGCGAACCTGATGATGTCGGCGGTGATCACGATGGCGATCCTCGCGGCGCTGTCGTGGTACGTCGTGGGCCAGATCGTGCAGCCGGTGCACGTGGCGAGCGTGGAGCTCGGTATCGATCCGCAGGAGACCGACCGGAGCGATCGCCAGCGCGAGGCGTGGCAGGACTACCACGAGGCGCTGCTCGACGACCCGCAGTTCCACGAACTCGCGGCGCGCCGGCTCAAGCAGCGAGGTTACTCGGAGTTCGGCACGCCGAGCGATGTGCGGTCGATGGTCAGCGACGGGCTGATCACGATGGAGTCCGGTTCGGACGGGCGCCTGACGCTGCTGTACACCGGCCCCGGGTCGGACCGCACGGAACGCGTGTTGGACACGTTCAGTGGCTCGCTGTCGGGTTTCGCGAATGAGACGCGCGATCACCGCTTCGACGCGGCGGCGACGGCGGTGATCACGCCGGTCGCGTCGGACCCGACGCCGATCGAGGACCCGCGCCTCAATATGTTCGCGATGGTCTTCGGCGGGGCCTGCGCCTTCGCGCTGTTCGGCTCGGTGATCATGTGGCGCCGGATGGCCCGCGACCTGACGCAGTTCGAGGACCGCCTCGCCGACGGGCTGGAGCTCTCGGCGGCGGACATCGGCCCGACCGAGGGCGGGGCATCGACCGAGGGCAAGCGGTTGATGTTCTGAATCGCGGATCGGAGCCGCCCGATCCCAAAACGACCGCACCCGCCTGCTGAGGCGGGTGCGATGCGGAGGAGTGTGTCGTCGGGAGTCGGCGTCTCAGCTCATGCCGAGGATGCGTTCGTCGGGCCGGTCGGTGAACCGGGGGCCGTGGATCGCGAGGTCGCCGACGGTTTCGAGGTCGATGTAGTCGACGCGGAAGGTGATCATGCCGTCGCTGGCGCGGAACTGGCGGACGACCTCGGGTTCGGCGTCGGTCCGTTCGAGGACGAGCGAGTAGCGTCCGTTGGTGACGGGCAGGTCCTTGCAGAAGAGGAACGCGACCTTGGTCTCGGGGTGGACCCAGAGTTTGGCCTGCGTGGGCAGGTTGGAGGCCTGGGCGAAGTCGAAGATCTGCACACCTTCGGCGAGGGCGACTTCCTGGAAATCGCTGCCGAGTTCGGTGAGGAGGGCTCGTCCGAGGGCGATCTCGGTCTGCTCGCGATAGGCCTGGTTGCGATCGAAAACGTACGCCGCGACACCCGTGAGCAGGATCGTGGTGGTCGCGAAACCGATGCAGGCGGCACGCCAGATGGTCGTGGAGTTGAACCACGCCCCCGCGTTGCTGCCTCTGGACACGGCCCGGGTGGCGGCCTCGGCGTCGCCGGCGGTTATGCCGATGATCGCGTCGCGGATGGCCGACATGACCCGGAACTTCATGCCCGCCGGAGGATCGACCTCGGGGAGCAGGTGCTCGGCGTCGGCGAACCGCTTCTGCTCGCGCCTGACCTGGGCCTGCACCGATGGTGAGGCGGCCCGGAAGGCGGCTTCGAACTCGGCCCGTTCGTCGGCATCGAGCATGCCGAGCGCGTCGAGCGATGCCATTTCAATCAAATCCTGTGTCGTCATGACGAAAACTCCTCCCCCACACTGCTTTCCCGGAGTCGGACCAGCGCCCTGCTGAGTGCCGACTTGATCGTGCCGAGTGGCACGCCGAGTTCCATCCCGATCTGTTTGAGGGTCTGGCCTCCGAGATACGCTCTCTTGACGACCGTGGCCTGCAGTTCGGGCAACATGTCTACTCTTCGCAAAACGGCGGCGTAGCGTTCGTCTTGCTCCATGCCCACTATTGGGGCGGTTTCTTCGGATGGCGACGTCCACCCCTCTTCGAGACGGGACGGGCTGAGGCGCGAGCGGAAGCGGCGGAGCCGGTCCACCATGTGACGACGCGCGATCAGCATGACCCATGTCACGAGGGCCGCCCTTTTCGGGTCGAAACGGTCCGCCGTACGCCAGAGACGCAGGAAGACCTCCTGGACGACGTCTTCGGCGTCGGATCGTGAGGGCATGGTCTGGTAGGCCATGCGGTACACGAGCGGCGCGAACCGGTCGTACAGGTCCCCGATGGCTTCTTCGTCGTCCGCGGCGACCCGTTGCATCAGGATCAGATCCTGTTCCGGGGAAGGGTCCGGTGAGCCGGCGTCGGCGGAACCGGATTGTGCGGGCGCGGTGACCATGGGGGTTTCGATTCCGGGTTCAGGCGGTTGTTCCGGACACAAACCGTATCCGGAAGCCGTGAACGTCGTTTTCTTATACGTGCCGGATTCCAGAACGGATGCCAGAAACCCGGATTTAGTCGGTTGAATCAGGTATTTGAGGCCGGTTCCCACACTCTTTGCGGGGCATTCACGGTCGATTCTCTGGCCATAGACCGAGAATTGGGTCGCCAAGTGTGAAGAAATGTATGGCATTGAGCGTTCGACCGACTATATTAAGGGCAGGTATACGCCTGCCAGATCGTGGGAACTCACCATGGCATCACGCGACAGACTCATGCGAGATTCGTTTCGCGAACCGGACAACACGCCGGTCCGGCGATCGGCTCAGGGTTTCTCGCTGATCGATCTTCTGGTTTCCCTCGCGGTGATCGCGACGCTGACGGCGATTCTCCTGCCCGCGCTGTCGCAGGCGCAGGAGGCGGCGCGTCGGGTTGGCTGTGCATCGAACATGCGTCAGATCGGCATGGCGCTGCAGATGTACGCGTACGACTACGGCGACCGGCTCCCCCATAGCCAGTTCCTCGACGAGGACGAGCGGACCTACAGCCCGCAGGACACGATCTTCATCTATCTGTCGGACGATGCGACCAGTGATCGGGTGGTGCTCGACACATCGGATCGCTGGGACGGGCTTGGCCTGCTTTACCATCTTGAATACTTGGATGCCGCTCAGGGCTTTTACTGCCCGAGTCACGCGGGCGAGCACGCGTTCGATCATTATCGCGAGGAGTTCCAGGATCAGGACTCGGATATCGCCACGAACTACCAGTACAGGCTCCCCCAGGGCGTGCGGTACTTCAGCGACTATCGGAATTCGACGACGCTGCTTGCCGACGCGATGCGGACGCAACTCGACTACAACCATCTCGTCGGCAACTACATGTTCAAGGCCGCCCTGAGCGTTACGTGGTTCGCCGACTCCGACGGTCGCCTGTTCGCCAGCCTGCCCGGGGACATGACCAACGCCGGCGAAGCGGTGCAGGCGCTCGAATCCGCATGGGAGCTGCTCGATACCAAGGGCAACGGCGAGCCGACGGTTCCCGGTGGCGGTGGTGGCGGCGGCGGTATGCCGAGCGGACCGATCGCCGGTGGTGGCAACTGAGCGACCGGAAAGGCTCGGTTGCCCATCCCTCCTGTAGCCCACCGTTCTGTAGGTTGATTTCAGTTTGCGGACGGTTCGCTGGTCGGACTGGCCTGCTATCGTGATCGATCCGGAACTGTGCGCCGCCCCGTGTGTCTGATCCGGGACAGATGTGACTCTTCATGGTTCGATCGATCCTCCGATTCACGGCGATCTTTGCTGCGCTCATGTGGGCGACCGATGCTGCTGCGCAGTTGACGCCGCAGCGGTTGTATTCCGGGGTGAACCTGGAGATCCCGATGCGGGTGGAACTCCCGAGCGGCGGCAGCCGTGCGGAGATCCACCTGCTCGCGCCGGATACGGGGCGGATCCTGACGCGATCGGCGGTGGACGGGGGCGTCGTCGATCTGAGCGAGCTGTTCCCGCTGATCTGGACGGAGCGCCGTCCGACCGTGCGTCTTGCGCAGCTGGTCGTTGATGAGCGCCGGATCGGTGCGCCGGTGGTGATCGAGCCGCTGGTCACGCCGTCGAGGGCGGAGGATCGGCTGACCTCGGTGCTTCGCGCAGCGGCGCTGCTTGAAGACGCCATGGAGAGCATCCGTTCGATCGTCGCCCTGCCGGTGCCCGCACGACAGCGCCTGCGCGAGGAGATCGTTGTGCGCGAACCGGCGGAGCGGGTGCTTTCGGGCGTGCGGACGTGGGTGCTGGAGCGGATCACATTCGAGACCACGGCGGGCGATCTGGAGATCTCGCTTCGCCCGGACGCGGCGCCGCGAACGGCGTTCCACTTCCTCTCGCTGTGCAAGGGCGGGTTCTACGTCGGGACGACGTTCCACCGGGTGATCGCCGAGGATGCACAGGGCAACCCGTTCCTGATCCAGGGCGGCGACCCGACGGGGACGGGCGTCGGCGGTCCGGGGTTCTCGATTGATTACGAGCCGTCATCGCTGGAGCACGATTTCGGCATCGTTTCGCTGGCACGCCTGCCGAACGATCCGAACTCGGGCGGCTCGCAGTTCTTCATCTGCCTCAGCCGGGCGGGCTGCGCGACGCTCGACGGACGCTACACCGCGTTCGCCGAGGTGGTGCGCGGGGCGTCGACGATCCAGACGATCGCGGCGCTGCCGGTCGGGCCCATCAATCCGGATGATGAGGACTCGGCGCGCGAGCGTCCGCTCGAGCCGCCGGTGATCACGGCGGTGCGGGTGCGTCCTGCGGCGCCGTCGCTCCCGGAACGCCTGGAACCCGACGATGTGCCGCCGGTCGAGCGCTGAGCGGCTGCTCAGTTCCCGTGCAGTTCCCGCCACTTGGTGACGGCTTCGGGCTCGCGCGGGTAGAGCGGGCCGAACTCAATCGCGGGTGTGGGATCGATGAACGCGGACGCTTCGAGCACCGCGACCGCATCGAAGCGAGGTGGCTGGACCCGGACCTGCTCCGGGAGCAAATGCTTTGATCGGAGCGTCGCGACGAAGCGGTCGTCGGCGATGAGCAGGGAGCAGTTCGAGAGATCGATCGTGCTCAGTTGCTCCACCCGAGCGCTCAGACGTTCGCCGGGGGTCCGGAAGCGCTCGAGCCAGACGGAATCCCGCTTCCAGCCGAGGGCGACGGCGATCACCGAGTCGTTGGCGATGTGGTCGGCCCGACGAACCAGTGCCTGGGCGGTCGGGACGCCGACGCACTCGGTGGCGTGGGCGAGCGTGAGCATCTTGGCGACGGTAGCGGCGATGCGCAGGGCGGTGAAGCCGCCGGGGCCGATGGAAACCGCGACACGCGCAAGATCGGCGGGGCCGATACCGGCATCGCGACAGGCACGGTCAATGGCCGGGAGCAGTGCATCGTCGTGCCGGGAGGTCGGTTCCAGGGATGCGCGGGCGAGCACCTCGGCGGGCTCGTCGCTTCCTGACCGAGCGCGTCCGACAGCGACCGCCGTCCATCGCTCTGCGGCGGAGGACGGGTTCGAGGTCTCGATGGCGAGGGTCAGCGGTTCGTCGGGCATGGGGGGTCGAAAGTGTACCCCGATGAATTCCCAATCAGTTCTGGGCCGGTTCGCTCGGGTCGGCTACTCTGGATGCCCTACTGCTCGGATGAGGGAGGCGCTCGGCATGGCTCAGGACGAACTGCGAGAGAACATCGACGACGGCTTCGACGAGCCAGAGCGCATCGAAGACGAAGCTGGCGCCGATGGCACGCCGGATCCGAACGAAGAGCGACTCAAGAACGACCGGCCATCGAAGCACGGCCTGCCGCCGGATTTCGGGATCGAGCAGTCGGTGATGACGGTCCGTCCGGCGTTCTATCGCGCGAAACCGGTGCGCTCGCTGCTGCTGGTGGTGGTCCCGGTGATCGCGACGGGCGCGTCGTTCTACTTCGCCGAAAGCGGTGCCAAGATGTCGTACGCGGCGTGGGCGCTGCTGATCGGCGCGCTCGTGTGCTGGGTGCCGCTGACGGTGTGGTGGTTCGTGGCGACGCGCGGTCGCGGGCTCGAGATCACCAACAAGCGGACGATCGAGCGCCGCGGCCTGCTGAGCAAGTCGACCGACGAGGTGCTGCACGATCACGTGCGCAACGTGAAGGTCGATCAGACGTTTTACCACCGCGTGGTGCGGATCGGTCAGATCGGCATCGCGAGTTCGGGATCGGACCAGACCGAGATCATCATGGAAGACCTGCCCAACCCGAACAGGATCCGCGAGACTATCGATCTGTACCGGCCCCTGGACTGACGGTCTCCGGGCCGACCGGCTGGGGCCGGGTGATCGGTGCGATGCGCCAGTAGGTGAGCGAGCGCCAGAGCCACTCGAGCGGGCCGAGGCGGAATCGTTTGAGCCAGAGCAGGCTGAAGGCGATCTGGACGGCCCAGACTGCAGCGACGACGAGCAACAACTCGGAGCGGGAGAGTTGGCCGAAGAGGCCGAAGCCCCAGCCGTAAAACAGTGTGGCACCGATGATCGACTGCATGAGGTAATTCGTGAAGGCCATGCGCCCGACGGCGGCGAGGCCGTTGCGGACCGGCGGCGCGATGGCCGCTTTGCAGATGATCATGATGAGTCCAACCCACGCGAGGGCGACGCCCACGGAGCCGAAGGCGTTGAACGCGCCGTTGACGCCAAAGTATTTGAGCGGATCGAAATCGCTGGCGTGCATGCCGGACACGCCGAGCAGGATGAGCGGCATGCCGACGAGCAAACCGGTTCCCGTGAGGATGGTGTAGAAACGGAACGAGCGCTGGGCGCTGAAGACGCCCCACTTGAACAGCGCCATGCCGAGGAGCATCATCGCGCTCACGCGCCATGCCGCCCACGTCACGAGCACATAGGTCTGCATGAAGAACACATCCATAGCGGCTCCGGCGGCTCGGCCGAAGAAGCCGCTCATCACCGTCTGCCGCTCCTGTTCGAGTTCAACGTCGGTCGGGTAGAAGCTGACTTTCATCTCCGACCACATGTCCGCGAAACCCGAATCGCCGGATTCCGCCGCGTTGCGAACGTACTCGAAGCCGAGTTGCTGGGCTACCGAGAGGATCGGGGCGATCGGGAGCAGGACGGCGGCGAGGACCACCAGCATGACCGGGGGGAGGCGTCGGAACAGGAAGACCACCATGCCGACGAGTGCGTACGAGACGAGGATGTCGCCGAACCAGATGAGGTAGGCGTGGAGCATGCCGATGGCCAGCAGCCAGCCCATGCGCCGGTAATGCACACCGGCTGAACGCCCCCGCTTCTGCTCGATGCGACCGGAAAAGAGCACGATGCCCGCGCCGAAGAGCATCGAGAAGATCGACATCATCTTCTGGTCGAAGAAGAGGTGGCTGAGCAGCCAAGACCAATAGTCCGCGCCCTCAAAGCCGCCCTGCAGCGGCGGCTGGAAGAACGCGTAACTGGAGAGCGCGAAACTCGGGATGTTCATCACGAAGATGCCCAAGAGCGCGAGGCCTCGGAGGACATCGATGGAGTCGATGCGTTCGCTCTCGCGGACGGCGGTCAGCGGAGTGGCTGGGTCAGTGTGGTCCGGATCCAATCGAGCACCTCCTCCGTGCGTGACAGATCGTCGAAGAAGCCGTCGGCCTCGGGCATATGCTCGGCGCCGAAGGACCCGGTCCCGACCGCGAGCACTCGGCAGCCGTGGGCCCGGGCGCAGGATACATCGTGGGGCGTGTCGCCGACGATGAGCACCTGCTCGGGCGCGACCTCTCGCGAGAACCGCTCGCGGAAGCGCGTGAACCCGACGGCCGGGAGGTGCTCGCGTGCGGGCGGGTCGTGCGGGGAGTCGCAGCCCCAGACCGTGATTGGGAAGCGGTCCGGGTCGATTCCGGCGGCGCGGAGCTTGATGGCACCGGTATCGGGGTAGTTGCCGGTGAGCAAGCCGAGGGTGAAGGTGCCGTCGGCCTCGATCGCGTCGAGCAACTCGACGATGCCTGGGCAGGGGCGGGCCA
>CAXAVQ010000092.1:0-8492 GCA_963971985.1 uncultured bacterium | reverse complement strand
ATGTTGGGGGTCACCGGGAGCGGGAAGACCGAGGTCTATCTGCGTCTGCTGCGCCGCGTGCTGGACCGGGGGGAGTCCGGGCTTGTGCTGGTGCCGGAGATCAGTTTGACGCCGCAGACCGCCGGTCGATTCGTGCGTCGGTTCGCGCATGAAGTCGATGCGGATGGCAATCCGATCGGTGTCGCGGTGCTGCACTCCGGGCTGACGGCGACGCAGCGCCACGCCGAGTGGCGACGCGTGGAATCGGGCGAGGCGCGGATCGTCATCGGGGCGCGTTCGGCGATCTTCGCCCCATTCGGCGAGGGTGAAGGGGCTGCGAAACTCGGCATCGTGATCGTCGATGAGGAGCACGACGGCTCGTACAAGCAGGATCAGTTGCCGCGGTACCACGCGCGGGATGTTGCGCTCAAGCGGGCGCAGCTCGCCGGGTGCCCGGTGCTGCTCGGCTCGGCGACGCCGTCGCTGGAGTCGTGGCACAACGCGCGGAGCGGGCGGTACTCACTGATCGAGATGCCCGAGCGGGTGGGTGGGGGAGTCCTGCCCAAGGTGAGGATCGTCGACCTCGCCGAAGAGCGCCGCAATCGAAACGTGGATACGCACCGGCAGCACGCGATCGGTCCGACGCTGGAGCACCTGATCGCCGAGACGATGCGGCGTCCGATCAACGACGGCGGGCAGGTCCTTCTGCTGCTCAACCGGCGCGGGTTTGCCCACTACATCTGCTGCGCCGACCAGAAGTGCGGCTGGAAACTCGAGTGCGACCAGTGCACCGCGACGATGGTGTTCCACAAGAACCGCCTGCCGCAGCAGCGATCGGGCGCGGGTGGGTACCTGAAGTGTCACCATTGCCTGAGTATGCAGGAGCTGCCGACCCAGTGCCCGCGCTGCGCGAAGAAACTGATCCTCTTCGGATCGGGCACGCAGCGACTGGAGGAGGAACTCGCGCAGAAGTTCGGCATCGCCGAGGGCGAAGCGGGGGGGCTGCTTCGTCTCGACAGCGACACGATGCACAGCGCAAAGGACTATTTCAGCGCGCTCGAACGGTTCCGCACCGGTGAGGTCCGCATGCTCATCGGCACGCAGATGATCGCCAAGGGGCTGGACTTCCCCGGCGTCTCGCTGGTCGGTGTGATCAGCGCGGACACCGCGCTCTCCACGCCGGACTTCCGCGCTGGCGAGCGAGCGTTCCAACTGGTTGCGCAGGTCGCTGGTCGGGCCGGGCGAGCGTCGTCGGGCGGGCGCGTGATCGTGCAGACGATGGAGCCTGAGCACCCGGCGATCCTCGCGGCGGCGCAGCACGACTACCGGTCGTTCGCGGATGCGGAGCTGGAGTTCCGCCGCGCGTTCGGCCTGCCGCCGGTGGGACGGATGGCGCGGCTGATCTTCCGCGATCTGGACCCGGAGAAGGCCGGCAAGCGGGCGTGGGAGGTTTCACGCGAGATCCAGGCGATCCGGGCCGATCCGGCGTCGGGGCTAGCCGAACTCAACACCAAAGGGCCGATGGACGCCCCGATGGCACGCGTCGCCGGGTTCTATCGCGTTGCGATCGAACTGCTGGCGCCGAGCGCGGGGCAGATCCAGCGGGTGCTGACGGCGCTGCGTTCGCGTGGGCTGGTGAAGAGTGACGCGAGCTGCGCGGTGGATGTGGATCCGATTTCGATGCTGTGAGCGAAAGCGGACCCTGCAAAAACAGGAGCCCGGGGCGCGAGCCCCGGGTACCCGGTATTCAATCACGTATTCAGCAGGCAAGAGGTACCCGAAGCTTGCGCTTCGGGCTCTTGCTTTGTTCAGCCGAGGTTCATGGTCATCAGGAACTCGGCGTTGGTCTTCGACTTGCTCAGGCGGTTTTTCATGAGCTCCATCGCCTCGACGACGTTCATGTCGCTGAGGACCTTGCGCAGTCGGTAGACCAGTTCGAGCTCCTTCGGGTCGAGCAGCAGTTCCTCGCGCCGGGTGCCGGAGGCGGCGACGTCGATCGCGGGGTAGATGCGCTTCTCGACGAGTTTGCGGTCGAGGTGCAGTTCGCTGTTGCCGGTGCCCTTGAACTCCTCGAAGATGACCTCGTCGGCCTTGGAGCCGGTGTCGACCAGCGCGGTGCCGAGAATGGTCAGCGAGCCGCCGTTCTCGATCGCGCGGGTGAGTGCGCCGGAGTCGATGCCGCCGGACATGATCTTGCCGGTGTTGGGGCTCGCGGCGTTGTAGGCGCGGGCGAGGCGGGTGATCGAGTCGAGCAGGATGACGACGTGCTCGCCGAACTCGACGTAGCGCCGGGCCTTTTCCATAACCATCTCGGCAACCTGAACGTGGCGCGACGACTGCTCGTCGAAGGTCGAGGCGACAACCTCGACGGTCTCATCGGTGTTGCGCTTGAAGTCGGTGACTTCCTCGGGGCGCTCGTCGATAAGCAGCACGATGATCTTCACGTCCGGGTAGTTCGTGCTGATGGCCTTGGTGATCTTCTGCATGAGGACCGTCTTGCCGGTGCGCGGTGGCGCAACGATCAGGGCGCGCTGGCCCCGACCAATCGGGGCGACGAGGTCCACGACGCGGGTTTCGAGCACGCCCGCTTCAGTTTCGAGCACGAACCGCTCCTCGGGGTGGAGGGGGGTCATGTCTTCGAAGATGGGGAGCTGGCGAGCGACCTTGGGGTCCTTGCCGTTGATGGCGTCGATGCGTACGAGCGCGAAGAAGCGTTCGCCTTCCTTGGGTGGGCGGATGACGCCTTCGACTTCCATACCCGGGCGGAGGCCCATCCGCCGGATCTGCGACGGCGAGACGTAGATGTCCGAGGGGCCGGCCATGTACGAGTCTTCGGGCGAACGGAGGAAACCGAAGCCCTCGGGCGCGATGTAGAGCGTGCCCTCGCCGAACATGATCTGGTCCTGCTCGGCGCGACGTCGGAGGATTTCCATCATGAGGTCGGCGCGGGGGAGCTTGGTGGCTTCCTCGATGCCCTCTTCCTCGGCGAACTTGTGGAGATCCTCGACGGGCATCGCCTGCAGCTTCGAGACGTGCAGCGCGTGCTCGGCGGCCTCTTCATAGGCGTCGCTCTTGGCGAGTTCCTCAAGGGCGCGGGCCTCGCGTTCGAGGTCGTCCTCGTTGGGGAGCACGGACGAGGGGATCCCCGAGGAGCCTCGGCTGTACTTGTGGCCTCCCTGCTGACTGTGACCAGAGTGACCGCCGCCCCCGCCGCCCGGACCGCCCTTCTTCTTTTTCTTACGACGCCGGCCGCCGCCGCCGCTTCCGCCACCCTGATTCTGGTGCTGCTGGTTCTGACTGCCGCCGCCACCGCTCCCGGACTGGTTGTCCGAGCCCTGTCTGTTGCGCAGGTCGTTCGGCTGGCGATTGGAGCCGGACTTGTTGTCCGATTTGCTGTCCGAGGAGCCTCGTCCCGACCCGGACCCGCCGTCGGACTTGGGTTCCTGCTTGGATTCGGACTTCGTTTCGGGCTTGGACGGCGTCTTCTTGGATTCTGCCTGCGTGTCGGCGCTCTTTGAAGCCGCCTTCGAAGAACTCCGCGTCTTGGACTTCGCGGCGTCGGGGACCGAATCGAGCACCGATGCCGGTGCCTTCTTCTTCGTCGTGGTCTTGCGGACCCGCTTCTTGGTCACGGTTTTCGATGCACTGTCGGCAGAATCGGCCATCGCGCGTTGTCCTCGTGTCGGGTGCTCCCGGCGCTGCGAGCAACGCGTAAGGAGCGTCGGAGATAGGGGAAGGAAAAGGGGGGAACGTCGGGGGCCGTATGGCTCGGAGCGAATCTGCTCACGGCCGGAGCCCGTCATTGGCGTTACGGAAACTGAGGCGAGACCCGAACGCAAACAGGAGCGCGGGCGGGTGCTTCAGTTCAAAGTGCGATGAGGCTGTGGAGTCGCGTCGCTTGCGAACGGTCCGGCACGGTCAGTATCCGGCAGACCTCACGACGTCAGTGTAGCAGAAATCTCGGCTATCCGGTCGGCGAGGTCGCTTTTTCCTGCCGGGTTCCCGACCACGAACCGGGAGCGGGCCCGCTTCTCCTCGACGGGCAGTTGCGAGGCCTCGCGCGTGCGAAGGTCATCCTCGGACCAGCCGCGATGCTCGCGGACCCGTGTGAGGCGGGTTTCGAATGGGGCGTCCACGAACACCACGGCGTCGCAGGCCTCGTCCTGGCCGGATTCGAAGAGCAGGGGGGCATCGAGGATGATGCCCGGCGCGCCGGATTCGCGGGCCATTCGCTGAGCTTCTTCCCGGGTCAGGAGCACCATCGGGTGCAACAGCCCCTCCAGGCGCTTCCGCTCAGACTCGTCGGCGAACACGATCGAGGCGACGGCTTTGCGATCGAGGTTGCCATCGTCGTCGAGCACGCGGTCGCCCCACCAGTCGACGAGCGTGTCGCGGACCGCGATCGTCGAGAGGGCCTTGCGGATCTCCGCGTCGAAATCGATGACGAGCCAGCCGAGGTCGCCGAACAGGCCGGCGACCTTCGACTTGCCCGAACCGATCCCGCCGGCGATGCCGAGGACAACCGGGGCTGCGTTCGGCTGAGCGGGATCGGGCATCCGCGGATCTTACCTCGATGCTTCCACGTCGAACCGGTCGAGCATCATCACCTTGTTCCAGGCGGCGATGAAGTCGTGGACCATCTGCTCCTGACCGTCGTCGGCGGCATAGACCTCCGCGAGGTTGCGGAGCGTGGAGTTGGAACCGAAGACGAGGTCGCAGCGGGTGGCGGTGTACTTCGTCTCGCCGGTTTCGCGGTCCTTGAGGTAGAAGCCCATTTCCATCTTGTCGGCCGGCTCCCACCGGTAGTCCATGTCGCAGAGCGTGGTGAAGAAGTCGTTGCTGAGCACGCCCGGACGGTCCGTGAACACGCCGTGCTTCGAGTGGTCGAAGTTCAGATCGAGCACGCGCAGGCCGCCGACGAGCACCGTCCACTCGGGCGCGGACAGCGTCAGCAGGTTGGCGCGATCGAGGAACAGGCGTTCCGGCGGAACGTCCATGCGGATGTTCATGTTCACGTAGTTGCGGAAGCCGTCGGCCACCGGCTGCAGCCAGTCGAAGCTCTCGACGTCGGTCTGGTCCTGCGTGCAGTCGGTGCGCCCCGGGGTGAACGGCACGCTCGCTTCCACGCCGGCGTCCTTCGCCGCCTTCTCGATCGCGGCGCAGCCGCCGAGCACGATCAGGTCGGCCAGTGAGACTTTCTTGTTGCCCTTCTGCGCATCGTTGAACCCGCTCTGGACCGAGCGGAGCGTGTCGAGCACCTTGTCCAGCTCTTCCGGGCGGTTGACCGCCCAGTTCTTCTGCGGATCGAGCGCGATGCGTGCACCGTTCGCGCCGCCACGCTTGTCGGAGTCCCGGTAGGTCGAGGCCGAGGCCCAGGCGGCCGAGACCAGTTCGGAGACCGAGAGGCCCTTGCCGAGGATGGTCTTTTTGAGGCTGTCGATGTCGCTTTCGTCGATCAGGCCGTGATCCACAGCGGGGATCGGGTCCTGCCAGATCAGGTCCTCCTCGGGGACTTCGGGTCCGAGGTAGCGTGACTTCGGCCCCATGTCGCGGTGGGTGAGCTTGAACCACGCGCGGGCGAAGCAGTCGGAGAAGTAGTCGAAGTCTTCGAGGAATCGCTCGCAGATCCTGCGATATTCCGGGTCGACCTTGAGCGCGATGTCGGTGGTGAGCATCATCAGCTCGTTCTGCTGGCCGGGCTCGTGCGCATCCGGGGTCTTGGGCGCGTCGGGGTCCTTCGGCTTGTACTGGATGCCGCCGGCGGGGCTGCGCGTCATCTCCCAGTCGTACTTGAAGAGGTTCTCGAGGTACGCGTTGTCCCAGGCGATGGGATTCGGCGTCCAGGCGCCCTCGATGCCGCTGGTCATGGCGTACTTGGCGTAGCCGGTGCCCTCTTCGTTCTGCCAGCCCATGCCTTGGGCGCTGATGGGTGCACCCTCGGGCGCTGGTCCGATCTTGTCGGCGGGGACGGCGCCGTGGCTCTTGCCGAAGGCGTGGCCGCCGGCAATGAGGGCGACCGTTTCTTCGTCGTTCATAGCCATGCGCGCGAACGTCTCGCGGATGTCCTGAACGGACGAGTACGGGTCGCCGTCGCGCTTCGGTCCCTCGGGGTGGACGTAGATCAGGCCCTGGAAGCTCGCTGCCAGCGGTGCTTCGAGATCGTAGTTCTCGTCGCCGGGCTCGCCGACCCAGCGCTTGGTACGGGTCACCATGTCGCCGGGGTGGTCACCGGGCTGCGCGTTGCGGTCATCCCGGGCGTGGGAGAATTCGGCGACGCTCTTGCCGTCCCAGAACTCGCTGCCGAAGTAGATGCCGCGATCGGGTTCCCACGTGTCGATGCGCCCGCCGCCGAAGCCGTAGGTCTTAAAGCCCATGGCCTCGAGCGCCACGTTGCCGGTGAGGATCATCAGGTCGGCCCAGGACAGCGCCGCGCCGTACTTCTGCTTGACCGGCCAGAGCAGGCGCCGAGACTTGTCGATGTTGCCGTTGTCGTCCCACGAGTTGGTGGGGGCGAAGCGCTGCATGCCGGTGCTGGCCCCGCCACGCCCGTCGGCAATGCGATAGGTGCCCGCGGCGTGCCAGGCCATGCGGACCATCTGGGGGCCATAGTTGCCGTAGTCGGCGGGCCACCAGGGCTGGGAGTCGGTCAGCACCTTGCGGATGTCCGCCTTGACCTCGTTCAGGTCGAGCTTCTTGAACGCCTCGGCGTAGTCCACATCGCGCAGCGGGTTGGCCATCGGCGGGTTCTGGTGGAGCAATTCGACCTGGAGGCGGTTGGGCCACCAGTCGGAGATCTGGGGGCCGGAGCCCAACGCGCCGCCGACGCGGCCGCCACGGAACGGACATTTTGAGGCTTCTGCGGACTTCTCAGCGGAGTTCTGGATCAAGGTCTGGTCCCTTCAGGATTGCAACAAATCTTCGTGTGTTCCGGGCAGACTGATCAATGATCAGTCGCCTTTCCGGCCCACGAGGATAGCGCGAATCCAGCGTTCGTGGGCCCTGACCGCGTATTTTTGCAGGCTCGGCAACGACAGGCTCAGCTACCGGATACCCCCGGATGGGTGGCAGCAGACTTCGGAGACCATGCGGTGCAAAGCGCTGTCTGATCAGTCACTTATCGCCCTCCGCCGGCTGTTTCATTCGAAACCACCTGGGTTGTTGCGGCTTTGATCCAGTCGGCTTCAAGACGAAACGGTCCGTCGAGCCCGTCGTCGATCATGAGGCCGATGCCTCGGACTACCGACGGATCGAGCGATTCGACCCGGTCGGACACATCCCGGCCTCTGATCATGGGAACGAAGTCTTCGAACGCCACGAACACTTCCTGCCACTGCGTTTCCTCCGTGACGCTGGCACCCTCGGCGTCAATGAGTCGTTCGGTGTCGAACGAACCGCGAAAGAACACCTGGCTGTTCCCGAACCGCAGGTCGGTCTGGATGTGAAAGACATAGCGTCGTCCATCCGCCCTGATCCGGGCCGCGATACCGTCGTAGTCGCTCAGATCCCACTGCTTGTCGCGAGCGCGGATCGAGCTGAAACCTCCCCCGTCGGTGTTCGTCGACCCTTCGAAAACCATCACGCCGTCCTGGATTTCACCGTCGCCGATGGAGCGACCACCCATGATGTTGTCGTTGACAACGCGCCATTCGCCCGAGAGCGTGTCGACCTTCGGATGCTCGCCGTCGAAGTCGGCCAGCAGAAGCGTCTCGGGATCCGCAGTCTTCGGTTCCGGTGAGTCCTGTGTTGGATTCGTGGCGGCACAGGCGCATGCGAGCCCGAGTATCGCGAAGGGCAGCACTCGAAAGCGATTGAGCATTGGGTCATTCTTTCGTTCGGCAGGTTGGGTTCTGACACTGATGGGATTCGTCCGTTGCCTTCCGATGGATGCGGAGGCTGTAGCACAAGGGGACAGCCCTCACGAACAGGCGGCACCGGTCCTTGGTACCGCAGAGCCCGGAGTCCGGCCGTTCGGATTGACGGTTCCGAACCGCTTTTGGATATACTGATACGGTCTTCGGCGGTCGGCCTGAGCTCATCAGGCACCGTTTCGGAGACGACAACCCGGCTTTTTCGTCCCTCTCGCGGGTGTAGTTCAGTGGTAGAACGTCAGCTTCCCAAGCTGAATGTCGTCGGTTCGATCCCGATCACCCGCTTTCATAAGTCTATGCGCAGCAGTCGGTTGCAAGAATTTTAAGAGATAGCGCACTACATTTTTCGAGGTAGATATCGCCCTATGTAGTGCAGGTTCGCCCCAAATGTAGTGCAAGCCCCAGTGTGACACCGGCGGCCAGACCACTGGCCGCACCGTGTCTCATCCCTCGAATCGACAGCTTACCGAGGCCAGTCTTGTCAGCGCCGGGCGGTCACGAATCGTAATCGGAGTGCATTTCCGATCACAGACACCGAGCTGAAGCTCATCGCAGCGGCGGCGATCATTGGGCTGAGTAGGACGCCGAAGAAGGGGTAGAGCACTCCGGCGGCGATCGGGACGTCGGCGGTGTTGTAGGCGAACG
>CAXAVQ010000091.1:0-8494 GCA_963971985.1 uncultured bacterium | reverse complement strand
AGTTCATCTCACCGAAAAATCGTTTACTGGCGAGGGCGATGAGTTTCGAATGGCCGGATCTATTTCCGTGCTGAACATCTCTGATGACACCGACGCTACGTCTGAAGAGTTGTTCAACGCGATCTGCGGAGGCAGAATCGACTTTGTTGCGTCATACGACGCCGCACGAAGTCCGCAGATCGACATATCTGCGAAATGCAATGGGGCTGAGATCTCAGAAGACACGTTAATCACCAAGACCATAGCGAGTCTCTTGGAGCCCGCCGCAGACTTTGACGCTCTCGTGGAGAGGTCATCGAACGGTGTCTCAAGGGACGGACGATCCTTGAGGGTCATCGAATCGGATCGGCGCGAGAGGCGCAACGCGGGCTTGGCCTCCGGCGGCCTGACGGAGCGTCGATGGAGCACAGCCGGACCGACGGATGGGACCAACTGGAGACTCGCGAGCGTGTCGTACTACGACTACCCGAGCACTAGGAACTCACGCTACAGCGTAGTCTTCCGCATTTCGGGCCGGGCGACGGACTGACACTCCGGGCTCCTGCCCCCTACGACCGCACCCCAGCCCCAATCTCCTTCTCCAAATTCCCCACAATCGTCGCCATCTGCGGGTCCACTTCCTCATGCCGCAGCGTGCGGCTCGGGTCGCGGAAGCGCAGGCGCATCGTCACCGACTTCTTGCCCGCGCCGACCTGCTCGCCGCGGAAGGTGCCGACGAAGCTGACCTGCTCGAACAGCTCCACCGCGCTCGACTCGACGACCGACGAGATGGCCGCCCACGGGCGCGATTCCTCGACGATCACGCTCAGGTCGCGCTCGATCGCCGGGAAGGCCGGGAGCGGGTCGAGGTTGGTCTCGGGCGGGAAGCGGTCGACGAGCATCTTCAGGTCGAGTTCGGCGACGACGACCGGCGTGTGCAGCTCCCACTGCTTCTGGCAGATGCCCGCGAGGATCGCCATCCAGCCGAGCACCTCGCCGTCGACGGTGATCGTCGCCGCGCTCTCGGCCTTGAGCGCTTCGAGCGCGGGCGCCTCGGCACGGACGCCGATGCGCTCGGCGTCGATGCCCAGCGATTTGAGCAGGTTCTCAATCGAGGCGCGCAGCGAGCGCAGCGCGAGCTGGCGCGTCTCGGGCTTCTTGGGCGAGCCGAGCGACGCGTCCACATCCATGAGCAGCGCGATCCGCCGGCGTTCGTGGGTCGTCCCGTCGGGGTTGTCGGAGAAGGTCGAGGCGACCTCGAACAGACGCACGCCCCCGGGTGCGCCGGCGCGGGCGTCCTGGTTGGCTTTGCGGCAGGTGAGCAGACTCGGCACGATGCTCGGGCGCAGGAACGGGGCCTCGCGCCGGCGGTTGTCATCGACCTTGAGCAGCACCCGGCCCTCGGGCAGGAACAGGTCCGCGCTGGCCTGGTCGAGGAAGCTGAACGTCACCGTCTCGAAGAAGCCGAGCCCGGCGAGTGTCTGCCCGACGAGTTCGAGCACGCGCTCTCGATGGTGCCACTGCTCCGGGTGGCGCAGCGTGAGCTGCACCGGCAGTTCGGGCTGGACCTCAATCTCTTCGAGGCCGTTAAGGCGCGCGACTTCCTCGATCAGGTCGATCTCGCGCGTGACCTCGTGGGCCCTGTTGTGCGGCACGGTGCAGCGCAGCACACCCTTGGTGCCCGGCTCGACCGCGAAGCCGATCGTTTCGAGCAGCACCTGCATGCGCGTGTCTTCGATCTCGATGCCCAGAATGTCGCGGCAGCGCTGCGTGCGCAGGTCCACCACGTTCTCCGGCGCGAAGCCTGCGCCGACCGAGATGATCGAATCTGCCTCGGACTCGCCGACCAGTTCGCCCCCGGCGAGGTCGATGATGAGTTCGACCAGCCGGTCGGAAGCGCGGTGCAGGTCGCGGGCATCCACGGTGCGCTCGAAGCGGTACCCGGCATCGGTCGAGATCTGCAACCGACGCGCGGTCGCCCGCACGGTCGCCGGGTGCCAGGTCGCGAGTTCGACGAGCAGGTCGGTGGTCTGTTCGGTGACCCCGGTTTCGCGCCCGCCGATGACGCCCGCCAGCGACCCCGCCCGCTCACCGTCGGCCACGACGAGGTCGGTCGGGACCAGCTTGTGGGTCTTGTCATCGAGGCACAGCAGCGACTCGCCTGCGCGGGCGTGGCGGATATCGACTTTGCCACCCTTGAGGGTCGCGAGGTCGAAGGTGTGGCTGGGGTGGCCGAGTTCGAGGAGCACGAAGTTCGAGGCGTCGACGACGTTGTTGATCGACTTCTGCCCCACCGCTTCGAGCAGGGCGCGCAGCCAGTCGGGGCTGGGGCCGACCTTCACGCCCCGGATGATCCGCCCGGTGAAGCGCGGGCAGAGGTCGGGGACGGTGTTCGCGATGGCGAACGACCCGGCGAGCGGCGTGCCGTTGACCGGCGGGGCGGTGCCGGGCTCCCAGGCCTGTGGCGGGACGACCGAGCGACCGGAGGCCGCGGCGATCTCCTTGGCCAGACTGAGGTGGCTGAAGCAGTCGCCCCGGTTGGAGGTGAGCTCGACATCGAGGCAGTGGTCACCCCCCGGAACCTCTTCGACGGACTCGATCGGAAACGAGTACGCCTCGAGCAGTTCGACGGCCTCGTCGAGGGCGACGGGGTGGGCGGGGTCCAGGTACCGGTTGAGCCATTGCAGACTGGTGAGCATGGATCGGAGGATACCGGTTCTCCGGGGCCCTGTGGACGCCCGGAAGGCGCTGTTTGCGCTCCGGAAGCAGGACATCGGAGGGGCGTGCGCGTACCCTGCCAGCATGACGGATCCGAAGACCGACGCATCGCCGAACACCGACCCGATCATCGGCATCGATCTGGGCACGACGAACTCGCTGGTGGCCTACGCCGACGCCAAGGGGCCTCGGATACTGACCGGTCCGGATGGCGAGCGGATGCTCCCATCGGTGGTCCGATACGCCCACGATGCGAGTGTGGAGGCGGTCGGGACGGACGCGCGCGAGCGGGCGGTGGAGTTCGCGGGGCGGACGATCCACTCGGTGAAGCGCCTGATGGGCCGATCGCTGGCGGATGCGTCGGCGGATCTGGCGTTCCTGAGTTACGAGGTGGTCGAGGGCCCGAACCAGACGGCCCGCATCGGTCTGCCCCCGGCGCCCGGAGCGGACGAGCGGATGGTGCTCGCGCCGCAGGAGGTGTCGGCATCAATCCTGCGAGCCCTGCGCGAGCGGGCCGAAGCGGGCCTGCGGAGCGAGGGCGTCGATACCTCGTCGTGGACGAAGCGGGCGGTGATCACGGTGCCGGCGTACTTCGACGATGCCCAGCGCCAGGCGACGCGTGATGCGGCTCGGTTGGCGGGGCTGGAGGCGGTCGCCGGCCTTCTTGAACCAGGTGGCGACCGTCGCCTCGGTCACGCTCTCGCCGCGGGCAACGACCGCCGCGGCGTTGGCGTACGGGATCGGTGTCTCGACGCCGGAGCCTGAGACGATCGCGGTGTTCGATCTCGGGGGCGGGACGTTTGATATCTCGCTGCTGAGCGTGGTGCCGGGCGATGCCGACGACGCCGAACGGACGGACTTTTTCCAGGTGCTCTCGACGGCGGGCGACACGCACCTCGGCGGCGACGATGTGGACCAGGCGATCATGAACTGGCTGTTGGATCGTGTGGCGTCCGAGGCGGGGGAGCGGGTGGACGAGGACTATGCGAGCGTGCGCGACCGGGCGTCGCGCGATGCGGCGCTGCGCCGGTTCCCGCAGCTGCGCCGGCTGGCGGAAGACGCGAAGATCCGGCTGTCGGCCGGCGAGTCGACGGCGATCGAGTTGCAGGCGGGCGAGGGCGATCCGCTTCGGGTCGAACTGACGCGCGAAGAGTTGGACGGGCTGATCGAGCCGCTGCTGGACCGGATCGAGAGGGCCTGCAAGCGGGTGCTGCGCGATGCGAAGCTCAAGCCGGAGCAGATCGACCGGGTGGTGATGGTCGGCGGCTCGACGCGGATTCCGCGTGTGCGCCAGTTGGTGGCGGATCTGTTCGGCACCGAGCCGTACACGGCGCTGAACCCGGACGAGGTCGTGGCGCTGGGCGCCTCGGTGCAGGCGTCGATCCTGGCGGGGCTGAACACGACGTCGCTGCTGATGGATGTGATCCCGCTGTCGCTTGGCGTGGAGACGGTCGGCGGCGCGGTGGCGAAAATGATCATGCGCAACTCGACCGTGCCGACGCGGGCGACGGAGATGTTCTCGACGTCCGTGGACGGGCAGACTTCGATCAAGCTGCACGTCTTGCAGGGTGAGCGGGAGATGGTCGAGGACTGCCGCAGTCTGGGCGAGTTCCACCTCAGCGGCATCCCGCCGATGCCGGCGGGCATCCCGCAGTTGGAGGTCGAGTTCTTGGTGGATTCGAACGGCGTGCTCAATGTCCGCGCCCATGAGAAGCGCAGCGGCAAGCGTGCGGCGCTCCAGATCGTGCCGAACCACGGGCTGTCGCGCGAGGAAGTGGACCGGATGGAGGCCGAGTCGATCACGCACGCGCGTGAGGACATGGAGCGCCACCGGATCGCAGACCTGATCGCAAACTCGAAGCTGGATCTGAAGTGGATCGGCGAGCGCCTGGAGGCGATTGGGAACGAACTGGAGCCGGCCTATCGCGATGAACTCAAGGGCCACATCGACCGGGTCGCCGGGTTCGTGAAGTCGGCGGAGGGAGGCTGGTCGTCGGTCTCTGCCAACGACTTCCACAAGGCCAAGGAAGAGCTCGATCGCGCATCGGTGCGCATGCACGAGGTGAGCATCCGGCTGTCCTTGAGTTCGGAGGACTAGGATCTGGAAGAGGAAAGGAGTTGTCATGACCAACGCTCACGACACCGACCACTCTTCCGGGAAGCCGTATCTCCGATTCGGTGCGATGATCACGACCTCGATGGTGGTGATGTTCGGCCTGATGTACCTGCACTCGTACCGGCTGATCGAGCACGCGTGGTTCAGCGAGACCCGTCTATTCATGGTGATGATCATGGGCGGCGGGATGATCGTGGTGATGCTGCTGTTCATGCTGCAGATGTACCGGAGCGTGCCGAAGAACATCGCTGCGATCGGCGCGGCGGCCCTGCTGCTTGCGGGCGGCATCGCGCTGGTTCGGAGTCAGATCACCGTGAGTGATACGGACTACATGGAAGGCATGATCCCGCACCACTCGATCGCGATCCTGACCAGCGAACGGTCGCAGATCGAGGATGTACGCGTGCGCGAGCTCGCTGACAAGATCATCGAAGCCCAACGCCGGGAGATCCGCGAGATGGAGTGGCTGATCCGGGATATCCGAGAGAACGGGGTCGCTCGAACCGAGGCGGAAGGCGCGGCTCGGCCGGTCCCGGAGTTCAGCGGCAAGCCGGACTGAGACGGGCCCGATCTTTCAGTTCCAGCTGATGCCCTTGGGGGCTTCGGGGTCGAACTGGAGTTCGGCGACGCGGAGCGTGGAGTCGATGCGTTTGAGTTCGCGGATCATGAGGTCGGCGCGCTTCACGGAACTCGGCTCTTCGAGCAGGGCGTTGCGGAGTTTCTTTTCGTCCACGACCGAGAGCAGGCTGAGGGCGACCACGTCCATGAGCACCGGCGTGGGGAGCATCTCGAAGCCGCTGGAGAGTTGCTTCTTGACCTGCTGGACGGCGGGAAGGCTGGCGAGGCGCTGCGACTCGAGCAGATCGGCGAGGGTCTGGCGGTGGCTGTCGAGATCGACTTCGGCGTCTTCGTCCGACTCGCGCAGCGGCTGGAGGACGGCGCGCGGGTAGAGTTTGCCGTCGACCATCTCGGGGTCGGGCGCGATCTCTTCGACGACCTCGGCGCGGCAGACGCCCTGCAGGAAGATGTGGTACGTGCCGTCGGGGTGTTTCTCGTGCTGCACGACCTGGCCGAGGCAGACGACGGGGCGGATCGGCGGCATGGAGTCGTCGTCCGAGGAAGCGGAGTCGTCGTAGGTGGCCATGGCGATCTGGCCGGTGGTGTCGAGGACATCCTGCACCATCTGGCGGTACCGCGCCTCGAAGATGTAGAGCGCAGCGATGGCGTGGGGCAGCAGCGTCACCCCGTTCAGCGGGAACACCGGGTGGGGTTTGCTGAAGTTGACTCGGATGGTTTCCTGCTCATTCATCGCTGGCGCAGTCTAGGCGTGACGGGCGCGATGTGGCGAGAGGATGTGCAAAACGCAGAGGAGGTCCCGGTGAACGGGACCTCCTCTGGGATTGATCTGCGATCAGTCGTCGAGTCGAAGCAGGATCAGCGGCGACGACGGACGGCGACGAAGCCGGCGAGGCCGATGAGGCCGATGCTGCCGGGAGTCGGGATGCCGTTGACGACGAGGTTGCGGAAGGCGAAGGCCTCCGAGCCGCCGTCCCCACCACCGGTGTAGCCGATGGTCAGGGTGCTGCCGGTGCCGCTGATGGCGGCGGACAGGGTCTGGAAGCTGTTGGTGAGTTCGGTGCCGTTGATGGACATCGGGTCGTCGAGGGCGACGGGGGTGCCGTCGGCCATGACGTAGCTGCCAACCGCGGACTCGTCGATGGACGATGAAAACAGCGGAGCCGACGGGCTGCCGTCGATCGACCACACGAAGTTGTGGAAGTCAACGCCATTGTCTTCGAAGTCGCCCATGGCGGCGAAGTCGATGTCGACGGAGAGGCCGGTGAAGCCGGAGACGTCGAAGGTCCAGATGGCGAAGCCGTCGTCGTTGCCTTCGCCGTTGACGGTGTCGACGACGCCGAAGAAGCGACCGAAGTCGGCGTTGGTGTCGATGATGCCCTGGGTGTCGCCGGGGAAGACGGCGGCGGAGTCGTCGGCGATGGCGAAGGGCAGGCCGGGGGTGCCGGGGTTGCCGACGGAGCGGATGCCGAACATGTCGCCGGGGATCGTGTAATCCGACGAGATGGTTTCGGTCAGGAAGTTGTCGTTGCTGGCGTCGGCGGAGACCGCGGCGCCGACCTGCGCGTTGGCAGCGCCGGCGAACATCGACAGGGCGATTGCGCTAAACATGATCTTCTTCACAGGTGGTTCCTCTCTCGAAAACCTTGGTGGACACAGGGGTCTCTCAATGTACCCGATGTCCAGACTAACTCTCATCTCAAATGGCAGACTTTCTGCCGGAATCTGCGAAAACGGTACCCGCGCCACGGACACACCACAACCGGCAAACGCCTGTGCCGACGCGATTTAACCAAGCGTTTGCGCGGACCTGGAGGTGCGGTTCAGTACCGGGTGTCCAGTGTGTCAAACTGCACAAAATGGGAGGTCCAGGGGGACGCCGAAAGTTGACTTCGGCCTTATGCCAGCGGATCGGGCTTGAACAGTTTGGTGCCGAGGGCCCATACTTTCTCGGTGAAACTGCCGCCGAGGTCGAGGCCCTGCTGGCGTTCTGCGCGGGCGGAGGTGACGGCGATTTCCATCTTCGCGTCGAGGTTGTCGATCATCGCGACGAGCAGCGCCTCGGGTGACGAGGGCACCTTCGCGGCGCCGTACTCGGGCTCGCCGTGGTGGCTGAGGATGATGTGCTGGAGCGCAGTGACAAGGTTGGCCGGGAGGCGCATGCCCTGGTTGACCATGACCGAGCGCGATTTGTCGTGGAGCATGATCGCGCCCTCGACGATGTGGCCGACGAGCTCGCCGCGATCGGTGTAGGCGAAGGCGCCGTCGTAGCTGAGTTCGGTGGTCTTGCCGAGGTCGTGGAGGAACAGGCCGAGGAGGACGATGTCGCGGTTGACCTTGGGGTAGGACGGGCAGATGACGTCGGCGAGCTTCATGACGCTGAGGGTGTGCTCGCAGAGGCCGCCGATGTAGGCGTGGTGCATCATTTTCGCGGCGGGAGCGGTGCGGAACTGGTCCATGAGCATCTCGTCGGAGAGGTACTCAGCGGCGAGGGCCTTGGCGGCGGGGTGCTCGAGGGTTTCGAGCAGCGCGGCGACCTCGGCGAACATCTCGGCGGGGTCGCGCTCGGCGGAGGGGAGCAGGTCGCGGAGCTGCTCGCTGGTGGGCTCGATGAGGTCGATCTTGTGGATGATGAGCTGGAGTTCACCCTGGTAGGGCTGGGTCTCGCCCTCGACGTAGACGAAGCCGTCGGTCGGGAGGCGACCGATGACGGACTCGTCGGCGCCCCACATGCGACCGGGGGCGGTGGCGGTCTTGTCGCCGAGCAGACAGCGGAGGTATGGCTTGTCGTTGCGGGTGCGCCCGAGCTGCGCGTTGGAGATGCTGAAAGCGCCCTGGAAGCGGGCGTTGGGCTGCAGTTGGGCGATGAAGATGCGCTCTTGGGCTGTCTCGGGCATGGTGATTCCTGCTTCGGATCGGCGTGTCGATATCGGGAGATTGGGGACGCGGGACTGTACCAGAGGCCTGTAGGCGGGGCAGGGTCGGGGAGGCGGTGGCTCAGGCGGAGGCGGTTTCCGAGTCGGCGGATCGCACGAATTCGACCGGGGAGCCGCAGCGCGGGCAGGCTGTGTCCGAGTCCGTGGCTCTCCAGTGCCAGCCGCACTC
>CAXAVQ010000090.1:0-8500 GCA_963971985.1 uncultured bacterium | reverse complement strand
CGCCGCCGGCGAGCCCCGCCGGTCGCGCGACGCGCCGGATCAGCTCGCCCGTATCGTGCTCGGTCTTGTCATCGTCGGACTTCTTCAGGTACCGACGCGAGATCACCTGCACCACGCCGCGGAGCGCAAGGTCGAAGCACAGACCCAGCAGGATGAGGACGAACAGCCCGGCCCACTGGTAGTAGCGGAGCCCGAACACGCGCCCAGTCACCGCCCACTCCAGCCCCCAGCGGCGCAGCGTGGACTGCACCACATCCAGCTCGAGCGAGTCGTAGAGCGCGTACGCGTTCCGCGTCGTGCTCTCGCTGATCCGCCAGTCGTCGTCCCGACGCTCCAGCTCGAGCACCATCGTGGTATCGCCGTCGCCGTCCGTCAGCGTGCTGGTCCAGACCGGCTCGCTCGGCAGGTTGTTGCGGGTCGGCGCGATCGAGGCCAGGTCCTCACCAGGTGCGAAGCTCTCGAAGTAGCGCAGCACCTCGTACAGCCGGAACGCGACTTCGCTGTCGTCGGCCTCGCGGAGCACGTCCGAAGGGATCTCAACCGCCCCCAGCGCCCGTTCGAGCGCCCGCGGCTCGGGCTCCAGGCCGGTGTGCGCACGCATCGCTCGCATGAACGAACTGATCGCGCTGCGGGGCGATGCCAGGTCGATCGAGCCCGATCCGGCCTCATCCGTATCCTCGCCCGAACCATCCTGAGTCGTTTCAGGCTCCGACGGCGAACCGTCCTGCGCGATCGCCATCGCGGGGCTCCACAGGAGCGCGAAGGCGGTGATGAGCGAGAGCAGCAGCAAGCGGATCGATCGGGTCGTCGTCATGCCGACGATGATACGGTCCGAGCCGAACGACGCCACCGGATCAGCCCAGCGCCACGAACGGCGCATCCGCACGCAGGTACAGCGGGTGCCGGGGCAGCCCTGAGGCCGTCAGCCCGAGCGCCACACACCGATCGTGCGATGCCAGCAGGTCGCGGACCGCCCGATCCCGATCGAGCAGCGTGGCGTGCGCTCCCCACGCCGCGACGACGGTTTCGGCTCGCGCCGCGGCACGCCGGATCGCCTCGTCATTGCGTGGCCCGACCGGGTCGATTCCGCCCGCCACCGCCCGTGTGAGCCCCTTCGGGTCGGTTGATCGCAGCGCGAACACGTTCACCACCTCGATCGAGCCGAAGCCGCGATCGAGCGCGTAGCCGATGGCTCGCCGGACCGTCGGGTCGTTCTGCCGCTCATCCGCCGTGGATGGATTGAGCATGCAGAAACAGACCCGCGGCAGGTCGTCGTTCCACCGGCGCACCAGCGTGTAGCGGTACCGCCGGCACCGGCTGAACGATGCGCGGCTCCGCGCTGCGGGATGGCCCGGAACGGTCAGCACGCCCACGAGGTCAGAAGTCCCGACGACTGAAAATCCACGAACCGAGGGCGAGGATGAACGCCTCGAAGATCAGCGAGGTTCCGATGACCCACCAGATCGAGCGGTCACGCAACTCCTGCGTCATTTGGACACCGGCCTCGTTGAACTCGTCGTTGCCCTGGCCCCGCCGCGATTCGCCGGACTCCTCGATCGCCTGATCACTGATCAGGTACCGGTCAAGCAGGTTGAGCGTGTCGCGTGTCTTCGGCAGCACGGTTTTCACCGCCACGATGCGCCCGTGCCAGGCCGCGAGCGAATCCGCAGCGGCTTCGGTTTCTTCAAGGTCTGTCTCGTTGACCTGGATCTGGTCCTCAAGCCGCTCGATCTGCGAGGCCAAATCTTCCTCGTCCATATCCTCGATGCGCTGTCCCTCGCGGAACTCATCGCTGATCCGACCGAGGAACCCGCCGGTTTCCTCTTCCTCTTCCGTCGCTCCCTGGTCAGCGTCTGATTCGACGGCTTCCGGTTCGCCGTTGGAGGCCTCGCGGAGGGATACCAGGCGAGCGCGATCCACCTCAAGCTGGCTGGTCTGCTGAACGACTCGGTTCTCGGTCTGCGTTTTGAAGAGCAAAAGTGTTTCGTCAGCGGAGTTCAGCAGGAAGAGCACAAACCAGAGCAGGACGGTCAGCAGAAGCGCGGCCAGCGTTGATCGCGTGATGAGACCGATGAGCGCACACACGCTGAACAGGTAGCTGTAGAACAGCACCACGATCGGGATCGCGAGCAGAATTCTAGGCTCCCAGACGCCGCCACGTGTGCCGATGACGAGCATCGAGGCGACGCTGAACACCGCGACCTGCAGACCGACAAAGAGCAGTCCCGTCGCGAACTTGGTCAGGTAGAGCCGCGTCCGCGACACCGGCTTCGAAAGCATCAACTCGATCGAGCCGCCTGAGATGAAGTCCGGGATCATGCCCGCGGTTGTCACGAGCGCGAGCACCGTGGCGATGATCGACAGCCAGAAGCGGACCCCGAAGCCGGTGAACATGCTCTTGTAGAACGTCGCGGCGTCGACGAGCTCAGAGTTCACCATATCGTTCGGAATCGTCCACCACAGAAACCCGATACCGTTCGGGCGCAGTCCGATCGCCCCGAAGATCGCCACCACCAGCCCGGACAGGATCATCGTGATCCAGAACAGTTTCTTGCTGTTCAGCTCACGGTACGCGTCGACAAACAGTGCCCAGGTCTTCATGACACCACCTCCTCGGTGTGGGCCCGGTGTTTCGATTTCTCTTCGGCCCCGGGGGCGAGCACCTTGCCGGTGCTCCGGTCGGTCACCGCGTCCATGAACAGGTCTTCCAGCGAGGGTCGGAACAGGTGCACGCGCTTGACCGTCAGGTCCGCTCGGCGTGCCTCGTCGATCAGTTGCTGGATCCGACGTGCCTCGGTGGTAAACGCAGCGAGCGACACGTCGGTCGCGAGCACGATCGTGCCGCACTCCAGGCGGGTCCGGGTGTGCGACCGCTCGAACATCGAACTGACCCGACCGGCGCTCGTCGGCGATTCGATTTTGTCGTCGTGCTCCCCGATCGCGCTGCGGAACCGCGCGAATCGTTCGGCCTCCGGCTCGCCTTCGAGCTCGAACTCGATCTCGTAGTACCGCTGATCCACCGTCAGGTCGTCGATCGTGCCGTGCGTGCGGACCTTGCCCTGCACAAGAATCGCGACGCGGTCGCAGACCATCTCCAGTTCGCTGAGCAGGTGGCTGTTGAGCAGCACCGTCCGCCCCTCTTGGCTGATGCGCTCGATCACCCGTCTGATGTCGCGTCGTCCCGTCGGGTCCACGCCGTCGGTCGGCTCGTCGAGCAGCACGAGGTCCGGGTCGTTCATCAGCGCCTGCGCGATGCCCACGCGCTGGCGCATGCCCTTGGAATACATCCGGATCTTCCGGTCCGCCCACGCGCTCATGCCGACGAGTTCCAGCAGCTCCGGCGCCCGGCGCTTCCGCTCTGACCGGGGCACACCGGCCATCGCGGCGTAGAAGTCCAGCACCTGGGCGCCCGTCAGGTAGTCCGGGAACCGGTGGTGCTCGGGCAGGTAGCCGATCCGCGCCAGCGTGGACTTGCCGGCGCCGTTCGGGCCCAGCAGGCCGAACACCTCGCCCCGGTCGATCCGGATGTCCATGCCCTGCAGGGCGCGGACACCCTTCTTGTACACCTTCTCGACCCCTCGAAGATCGAGGGCTGCATCGCTGCTCATGCGTCCTCCTCAGGTCGGTACCGAGCGGTCCCCCGACATCCTACTTGGGGAAGCCCGGTCGGTGCTTTCGGGCCGGACGCCGCTTAGAACCCCGAAATCGCCATCGCGACGCTACGATTCGCCCCATGTTCCCCGCCCTCAGCGATTTCGTGCAGGAACTCGAGCGTCTCGGCGAGCTCGTGCGCGTCTCCGAGCCGGTCTCGCCGCTGCTCGAGATCACCGAGATCGCCGATCGCGTCAGCAAGGCCCGCTGTGCGAACGAACCCGGGGACTGGGCCAAACGCACCGACCCGCGCTTCTGGGACCGGGGCGGGCACGCCCTGCTCTTCGAGAACGTCGTCACCCCCGGCGGGCGCAAGTCCCCGTTCCCGGTGCTGATCAACGCCTTCGGCTCCTACAGCCGCATGGCCCTCGCCCTGCACTGCGCCGCCGACCAGCGGAATGTCTCGACCGGCATCCGAGGCGGCTTCGAGGGCATTGGCGAGCGCATCGGCGAACTGGTCAAGCCCGAGCCGCCCAAGGGCCTGCGCGAGGCCATCGCCAAGGCCCGCCAGTTCGCCCCGCTGCTGAAGATCGGCCCCAAGCGCGTGGCGCGCGGCGAGTGCCAGCAGGTCATCTACTCCGGTAACGAAATCGACCTGTCGATCATCCCCGCCCTCCGCTGCTGGCCCCACGACGGCGACTACCACGCCCTCGGGTACCCCCACCCGTCGCAGCTCAACGACCCAATCCCCCACATCACCGGTTTCGAGGAGGCCGAAGCCACCGGCCTGCGTGGCAGGTACATCACCCTCGCCGGCATCCACACCATCCACGCCGACGATGTGGACGCGAAGAAACCCTCCAGCCACAACATCGGCATGTACCGCGTCCAGATGCTCGGCAAGAACCGCCTGGCCATGCACTGGCACATGCACCACGACGGCGCGAACCACTGGCGAAGCTGGAAGCGCAAGGGACAGCGCATGCCCGTCGCCATCGCCCTCGGCGGCGAGAGCGTCCTGCCCTACGCCGCGACCGCGCCGCTCCCGCCGGGCATCAGCGAACTGCTCATGGCCGGCTTCCTGAACAGCATCGGCGGCGGTGGGGGAGTCCGGCTCACCCGCGGCGTCACCGTCCCGCTCTGGGTGCCCGCCAACGCCGAGATCGTCATCGAGGGCTACGTCTCCCACGAGGCCGGACCCATCGGCTACGACCCGCGCGACCCCGAGGCCGGCCCGCTCGGCGACGGCTCGGTCTTCGAAGGCCCCTTCGGCGACCACACCGGCTTCTACTCCATGCCCGATCGCTACCCGATCCTTGAAGTCACCGCGATCACGCATCGCCACAACGCGGTCTACCCGACCACCGTCGTCGGCCTGCCGCCTCAAGAGGACTACTTCCTCGGCAAGGCGACCGAGCGCGTGTTCTTCCCGCTGCTCAAGACACTGATCCACGATATCGAGGACTACGACCTGCCGATGTTCGGCGCGTTCCACAACTGCGCCGTCCTCGGCATCCACAAGCAGTACCCGCTGCAGGGCCGGCGCGTCATGCACGCCGTCTGGGGCGCCGGCCAGATGGCCTGGACCAAGAACATTTTCGTGGTCGAAGCCGAGAAGGTGGATGTCCACGACACCCGCTCGCTCTTCGAGGCGATGGGCAGGTACTGCGACCCCTCGCGCGACATCGAGTTCGTCAACGGCCCGCTCGACATCCTCGACCACGCCGCCCCGCGACTGGCCGCCGGCACCAAGGTCGGCTTCGACTGCACACCGAAGTGGCAGGGCGAAGAGGTCAACGGCGTCCCGGTCCCGAAGGATGCGAAATTCAAGCCCCTTGAGGGCTCCGAGCGAGACGACTACGTCAGTCGCGTGCGCGAACTCGGCGATGTCCACCACGCCGCCATGCCCGACGACGCCGGTGGCGCATGGCTCTTCATCAGCATCGAGCGCTCCGAAGACCCAGGCGACGACCCCGTCGCCCACCTTCTCGATGAGCTCTGGGCCCTCGCCCTCCACGCCGACCGCGCCCCGCGCTTCGTCTGCATCGTCGACTCATCCGTCGATATCACCGACACCGACGAGGTCCTCTTCCACTGGTGTGCCAACTCCGACGCCAGCCGCGATCTGTTCTGGAGCCCCGATCGGTCCCGCTGCGCCTTCGACTCGCTCCCGAAGCAGCCCGGAGGCCCGCGCGACGGTCGCCACGGCCAGCCGGTCCGGGAGTGGCCGCCGATTCTGGAGAACGACCCCGAGGTTAGACGGCGCGTGACCGAGCAGTGGGGCGCCTACGGCATCCCGCTCAAAGACTGAGCCGCTCTCAGCCCTCAGACCGCCGTCGTCTTCGCGGCCTGCTCTTCACAGATCTGCGCCAGCCCGTCGGTCGCGAACTTCACATCCTGCACGCTCAGGAACGGCCCCAGACTGAATCGGCACGCACCCGAGGCGTCCTCGCCGGCGCTCGACGGGTCGGTCCGCATGGTCTCGTGGGCGTGCGGGGCGCAGTGCAGGCCCGGGCGGGTCAGCACACCGAAGCGGTCTTCAAGCTGATTGGCCAATTCCAGAGGCGTCAGCCCCTCGACCGTCAGCGAGAACACCCCGACCCGGTCCGCCATGCCCTGAGGCCCCAGAATTCGCAGGCCCGGGAGCAGCGGGCCGCCGGTGTAGGTGTGCAGGCCGTTGAGGAACTGCTCGGAAAGCGCCCGCTCGTGCTCGGCGATGTCGTCCATGCCGCGCTCCAGCAGGTACTCGATTCCGGCAAGCAGCCCGGCAATGCCTATCGTGTTGTGGGAGCCGGCCTCGTATTTGTCGGGCAATTCTTCCGGGTGCACCGGCTGTTCGCTGATGGAGCCGGTCCCTCCCTCGCGAGAGGTATGGATCATCCGCTCCATGCCCGGTCGCATCACCAGCACCCCGGTCCCGAGCGGACCGAGCAATCCTTTATGCCCCGGTGCGGCCAGCAGGTCGATGTTCATCGCCTGCATATCCACAGGAATATGCCCGACCGACTGGGCCGCATCGACCAGAAGCGGCACCGCCATTTCCCGGCAGACCGCCCCGATCGCCTCGATCGGCTGGAGCGTGCCGGTCACGTTCGAGGCGTGGACCGACGCGACCAGGCGCGTGTCCGGCCGGATCGCCCTCCGGACCGCGTCCGGGTCGACCAGCCCGGTGACCTCGTCCGCCTCGACCACGGTCTGCTCGATTTGCCCGTGATACCGGGAAATCAGGGCGTTGAACGGGCGGAGGACGGAGTTGTGGTCCATGGCTGTGGTGACGACATGGATCGATTCGCCGCCGGCCAGCCGGGGGAGCAGCAGTCCCTTGATGGCCATGTTCAGGGCGTCGGTGGTGTTGAGCGTGAAGATCACGTGGTCGGCTGAGGATCTCGGCCGATTCGCGGGCCTCGCGATACACGCCGCGCCCCGGCGAGGCCCCGAGCTTCGTCGCGTACTCGGTCATCGCCCGCACCACGCCCATCGGCTTGGGGAAGCTCGTCGCGGCGTTGTCGAAATATAGGCGTCCGCCCGCTCCGTGCGTCGTTTCGCTGGCCATACGACGAGTGTAGACGGTCATCGCCGTCGCTTCAGCGCCATCGGGGCTGATCTCGGCTCCGGACCCATCATCGGGCGAACGCCGGACACCCCGACCCCGTACGAGGAATGCGTTTAGAATCCGGAACCACCCGTTCGTTCCCCGTCCGAGCCTCGCGCCCGGACCATGCGGAGACCGCCTTCATGCGTTTGAATTCCCTCCTCCCCCGCCTGTCCGCCCCGGCCGGAGCCGCCCTCGCGCTGCTCTGCACGCTCTTCGCCCTGCCCGCGAGCGCAAGTGCCGACGAGTGGTTGACGCGAATCAACAACGACCTGCGTCTTGCCCCCGGCAACGAGTCGGTGGAGGAGAAGTTATTCCCGCTGCTGGCGGAGATGGATCCGGTTCCGTTCGAGGGCTACGACTACCTCTTCTTCCCGAAGGGCAGCAGTGAACGTCGCCAACTGGTCGAGTGGGTCAGCAGGCCGGCCCAACAGGCGGTCATTGAAGCGGTCCGCGAGATCGGCGAGAACTCCAACACGTATATGTGGACGCTTCCCGTCGGCAAAGACAAAGTACCGGACGAGTGGGTTGGGGCCGATCTCTACATAGGAGCCGGTGACGACGGGCTATCACTCGTGCACTCGAATGTCGCCTACCTGTATGTGCTTCGCGAGAAACTGCGTCCGCTCTCGTACGCGAACGGCATCAAACTCGCAGCAGAAGGCAACGGCGACGACGCCATGATGGATCACGCCCGCTTCCTCGCCTTGTACCGCCTGATGCTCGACCGACCCTTCGCGATCGAAAAGCTCGTGGCCGTGTCGCTCACTCAGACGATCGCGAACCAGATGACCGATCTGGCGTTTCAGTTCACACGTCCCGGTGATGACGCATTCACTGACGTGGGGATCGCTGATGCCATTTTGGAAACTGACGAGACTATCCTGCAGTTCCGTCGGTTCTTGCTTCCAGTCGGAGACATCTACATCGCTGAGCAGGCCTTTGACTACGCCTCGCAGGGCGGACCGCGCGTAGCACCGGAACGGTTCGCGACCATGCTCGCGACTATCGGCGGCTCACCCGGCCTCAGCCAGTTCGGTGATGCCGCGGCGTTCCGTGGTCTCGCGTCCCTCCAGGCCGACCGTATCGCATTCGAGCAGCAACTCAATGACGTGGTCGCGGATTACACCAGGCGATGGAATTACACCGACCTGCACGACGATTTCCTGGACAACACGTCAGTTGGGAGAATGACCGACGCCACGCGGTTTTACATTATCGAGCAAGCGATTATCTCAAACTTCTCGCAGTTCGAGGAAGTCCGGCTAGAGCTTCTCACACAACTTTCCGGGATGCGCTCCGCACTCGGTGTGGTCG
>CAXAVQ010000089.1:0-8536 GCA_963971985.1 uncultured bacterium | reverse complement strand
TACCTAAAACTGGCCGACAAGGCGGTCTGCATCGGCCCCGGGCCTGCCGGCGAGAGTTACCTCTCGATCCCACGGATCATCGCCGCGGCGGAGATCACTGGCTGCGACTCGATCCATCCGGGCTACGGCTTCCTCGCCGAGAACGCGCACTTCGCGGAAGTCTGCAAGGACTCGAACTTCGTCTTCATCGGCCCGTCGCACGAGGCGATGGCTCTGCTCGGCGACAAGATCAGTTGCAAGCAGATGGCCCGCAAGGCCAAGGTGCCGGTGTTCCCGGGCTCGGACGGAGCGATCGAGGATCCCGAAGAGGCCATCGAAGTCGGCAAGAAAATCGGATTCCCGTTGATCGTCAAGGCGGCGGCGGGCGGCGGGGGACGCGGGATGCGCGTCGTACGCAACGAGGCGGAACTCGCGCCCGCGATCAAGCAGGCCACCCAGGAGGCGTCCGCGGCGTTCGGCAACGGCGCCGTGTACGTCGAGAAGTTCCTCGAGCACGCCCGACACGTGGAAGTCCAAGTCATCGGCGACAACCACGGCAACGCCGTCCACCTCTACGAACGTGACTGCTCGACCCAGCGCCGGCACCAGAAGCTCATCGAGGAGGCTCCCGGGCCCGGCATCGATCCGAAGAAGCGCGACGACGTGTGCAAGTCCGCGGCCCGGCTGATCAAGAACGCCGGGTACTCGGGCGCAGCGACCGTCGAGTTCCTGATGGACGAGAAGCAGAACTTCTACCTGCTCGAGGTCAACACGCGCGTGCAGGTCGAGCACCCGGTCACCGAGATGATCACCGGCGTCGATATCGTCGCCACGGGGATCCGCGTCGCCGGCGGCGAGCCGCTGCCGTTCAAACAGCGGGATATCTCGATCAACGGCCATGCGATCGAGTGTCGGATCAACGCCGAGAACCCGGACCGGAACTTCGCTCCCTCACCCGGCACGATCGAGCAGTTCGCCGCCCCCGGCGGTCTGGGCGTTCGCATGGACACCCATGTGGTGCCGGGCTATCGCGTGCCCCCCACCTACGACTCCATGATCGCCAAGCTGATCGTGCACGCGCCAACGCGCGAGGCGTGCATCCGGCGCACGAAGCGAGCGCTGTCGGAGATGCGGATCGAGCCAATCCACACGACGATCGGCCTGCACATGCAGCTTATGGACAACTCGAGCTTCAAGAAGGGCGGCATGGACATTCACTTCCTCGAGCGTTTGCTGAAGAAGTAGGCCGCTTCAGGGGGCGTCGTCCGGAACGAGCCCGCGCCGCTCCGCTCGGCTGCGATCCTGCTTCGCGCGCTGGATGCGGATCTCGCTCGCGGGCACAAAATCGCCGCGTCCGATGCCCTCGCACGTCTTCCCGAGCAAACGCCAACTGCGGCGTGAGCCCATGTGCTCCGGCCAGAACGGGAAAGTCCGGCACTGGGTCGGGCGGTCCTCGTAGAGCGAGCAGATGAGCGAACCGGGTTCGGACTCCCGATCCAGAAAGACACAGTCGTGCTGCACCGTGCCGTCGGGCTCGCGGTACCGGGTCTCGCGCAGCGACCGGCCAGCGGGCGTGTCGTGCGTGTATCGCTCGTAGAAGTCGGTGTAGGTGATGCCTAACCGTTCGGCGATCGCCTCACCCTCTTCTCTGCTGAACAGCACGAACCCGCTCGGCCCTGTGCAGCACCGGCCGCAGAGCGTGCACTCGAAGCGCACAGGCTCGTCATCGAACCACTCGCGGTTCTCGCTGGTATCGGCGTCGTGGCTCACGTCAGTTCCCGGCCACGCGGATCACGACGACCGTCTGGTCGTCGTCGCGGGTGCGCTCACCGGTGTGTTCGAACAGACGCTGGTGGATCGAACCGATCACGCAGTCCGGCTCTCCGGTGCAGTCGCGAAGGGTCTGAATAAGCCTTTGTTTGCCGAACATCTCACGGTCGCCGCTCGCGTCGCGTGGGGCGAAGGCCTCAACAATGCCATCGGTGTAGAGCACGAGGGTGTCACCGGGTCCGAGTTTGAAGCGGTCGGTTTCGTAGCCGATATCAGTGGTAATGCCGAGCGGGATCGATGCCGCGCCGAGCACCTCCTCGACCGTCCCGTCCTTGCGTCGCACGAGCGGGCGGTTGTGCCCGGCGTTGGAGTACTCGAACTCGCGTCGTTCGGCGTCGAAGACGCCGAAGAAGGCCGTCACGAAGTTGTTCTCGATCTTCTTGCGGACCAGCTCGCGGCTGACGCGCTCCAGGGTGGCCGCCGGATCGTGGTCACCGGCGTAGGCGGAGTGGAGCAGGGCCTGGAGGATCGCCACGACGGTCGCCGCGCCGGCGCCGTGCCCGGCGACGTCGGCGATGATGACGCCGAACTCGTCGTCTTCCATCTCGAAGAAGTCGAAGTAATCACCCCCGGCGTGCTTACTGGTGAGGTAACTCGTGGCGATCTCGAGTCCTGGAACCTTCGGTGTGACCTCCGGCAGAAGGGATCGCTGGATCGCGGCGATCTCCTGGAGCTGTTCGGAGAACTGTGCGTTGAGTTCGTCCAGTTCCTTCTGGATCACGAGGTTCCGCGTGACGCGCCCGATGAGGTTGCCGCGCAGGATGAACTCCTCAACCAGATCCGGCGAGAACGCGCCGGGTTCGCGATGCAGACCGATCGACCAGTTCAGCGCCTCGCCGTCGTCGAACAGCGGGATGACCATGGCCGAACGGAACTCGGCCAGACTATCACCGAAGACGGGGTCACCGGTGAGGTGCAGGTCGTTCTGGAGATACGGCATATCGCGAGCGATGATGTCGCCCACCCACCCACCGGAGTGTGTCGGCAAGCCCTCCCAGTGCTTCCATGGATTGCGTCGTCCACGCCGGAAGTCCTCGTCGGAGAGCATGCTCCCGGTGACTTTGTACTCACCGGGCTTCAGGCCTCGGCGCGACAGGCTGATGTAGCCCTGCCATGGCGAGAACTCGGCCATGGTCTTCGCGAACTCGCGCTGCACCTGCGCGGGGTCGTTCATCGCGCTGATGCGTCGGACCAGATCAGTCAGCAGCATGACGCGCCCCGATGACATCAGGGCGCTTTGGTTCGGATGGTTGCCCGCGGTGGTCACGCTGGGATTGTAGACCAGTCGGGCGAACTCACTCGCAGGATGTGCCGAAGGCTCCGAGAATCGCGTTCAGGTCGGCCAAGTCGACCAGGCCGTCGCCGCTGGCGTCGCCGTCATCGGTGGCCAGGCCGAAGTTGCCTAGAACGAGGTTCAGGTCGGCCAGATCGACCGAGCCGTCGCCGGTCACATCGGCCGGGCAGTCGATCGCCTGCGACCATCGGGATTGCTCGATCACTCTCTTGGAGATATTCGGCCCCTGGAACCGGACGATGATCCCGGCCCCGCCACCACGTTCGAAAAATTCTACGCGGATGGCGTGTTTGCCGGCCCCGAGGGCGATCTCGCCGGAACGCTCCTGCATGCCGTGAAGACCATCGTTGTTCACGATCTGCTCATCACCGATGAGGAGGCGCGAGCCGTCGTCGGACTCGGTGAAGAAGGTGTACATGCCCCCGGCCGGTACCTCAACGAAGCCCGTGAAGACGGCTCCCACGTCGTCAGCGCGTCCGCTCGTCGCGAAGTTGCCGCCGGTGGAGGGCAGGTTGATCGACGGGAACTCGTCGGAGTCGTAGGAATCAAGGGTCGAGAAGTCCGGAAGGACCGTGGGATCGTCTAGCTCGTAGTAGGCAACCCCCACACCGGGCGTGGTTGCGCCGGGCGCGTCGGGCTGGCGCAGGCTGAGCACGTCGACATTGACGATGGCCGTATCGCCGCCGTTGATGGCGTAGGCGAACGAGTCGGAGCCGCTGAACCCTGTCGGCGGGGTGTATCGGATCTGATCTCTCCCTGTGCCGCCAGCGTTGACCACCACCTCAACCTCGCCGCCCTCAACGCTGAGCCCGTCGGCGCTGACGAGGCTCACCGCATCACAACTCGCGGCCTGATCGTTGAGGAGCACATCCACCAGCACGGGCTCATCGGGGAGCGTCGCGACCTGATCGTCGATGGCGGTCGCTCCGGTCGCGGTCAGGTCGCAGGCGGAGTTCAGGTAGTTCAAGATCTGGTTGCGCACCAGCGGATGGAAATTCAGCGTGATGTTGCTGATCCCGCTGGGGCAGGTATGGCAGTAGCTCATGATCGTGCCGTCGGCAGCCCCCGTGCAATCGTCGTTGCCGCAGTTGTCGATCGGCGGGTTGTAGGAGTCGTGTGTGTGCCCCGTGCCGAAATTGTGCCCGAGTTCGTGGGCCATCACCACCAGGTCCCAGTTGCCGCCGTTGTTGTTGATGAGCGGGTACGGAAAGCTACCGTTGAGGTAGCCCGAGAGTCCGTAGCCGAAATTCTGGCTGCACACGACACTCGCTACGCCCGGAGAGCAGGTGAGCTAGATCTCGCTCGACGCCGTCCTGTGTGGCGTTCCAATGATTGCGGAACTCCTGAAGCAGGTCGCCGCCCTGGTTGTACGCGTCGGCGTCCGATTCCCAGACGCGGAGGTAACTGACAGTGAAACGCACGTTGACGTTGTTCTGGTAGATCTCTCCCACTCCGGCAACCAGCGTCAGCGCGTAGGCCGCGGCGGCATCGGTGTCGCCGCCGAACAGGAATTCCGAGAACTCCCAGTCCGTGTCGATCGCGAGTTGTGCAACGCGACACGGCGGCTCGCCCCGCCCGAACTCTTCCAGCTGGTTCACATCGACCGGTCGCTCGATCCCGTTGGGATGGAGTTCCGGATCGCCCGGGACCACGCCGCAGGTGACCGGGGGCATGTTCAGCCCTGCGATCGGGCCCTCGACCTTCGTGATGCGCAGGTCCTCGGGGCGCCCCAGCCCGTCTACGGCGAGGCCGCTCGAAAGCGAGTACACCGACCCGGCGGTCGAGATAAAGCCTTGGACGCCGTGAGCGGAGACGGAGGCGAATACGCGGGACTCGGGATCGCCGATGACCTCTCCTCGCAGGAGGACGAGCCCGGAGACATCGAGCGGTCGCTCTCCGTCCGGACCGGCCACCACAACCTGCGCTCCATCAGCGAGCACCTCAAAGCGCTCAAGCCGGAGGTTCACCTGCTTGCCTTCCGGCAACTCGACGTTGTTGAGCTGGGTCTGATCACCGACCCGCAGGCCTCCTACCGCTTCGACTGACCATTCGAGGGTGGACGTCGGCGGCTGCTCCGTGCCCGGTTCGAACGTTGGCCGAAGAGTAGCGAATGCCCCGAGGGCCATGCTCGCGCTCAGCGTGAGGGCGAGGGCGACGGTCGCCGAGAAACTCCAGCGTGAACGGCGGTTTGCCATGGAACGTGCTTCCTTCCGACAGGTTGCGAGGTGGGCTGTTGGAAGCCTAATCGTCAGGGCCCCGCTGTCCACGCGAGAGGGGGAATCGCCCGAAAGTCGTCATATCGGCACGTCTCGTGCCATGGCACGGTTTGGCTTGTGCATTCGGGCGATACGGAGGAACATCAGGGGATGACCGGACTCAACCAGGCCCAGCGACACCTGCTCGACGCCGCGATCGCTCAGGCCGAAAAATCTGCTTCCGAGGGGGGAATACCCATCGGTGCGGCCCTCGGCGACGATCGGGGTACCGTGCTCGCTCTGGGGCACAACCTGCGCGTCCAGACCGGCGATTCCACCGCCCATGCCGAGGTGGTCTGCCTCCGCAACGCGGGGCGCCGTCGGGACTGGCATCGGTTGACGCTTGCAACGACGCTGAGCCCCTGCATCATGTGCACCGGGGCCAGCCTCCTCCACCGGATCCCGCGCATCGTTATCGGCGAGAACCAGACCTTTCTCGGTGGCGAAGACCTGCTCCGAAGCAAGGGGGTCGACCTGATCGTCGCGAGCGACGATCGGTGCATCGGTCTCATGCGCCGGTTCATCGCTGACCATCCCGGCCTCTGGAACGAGGATATCGGCGTCCCGGAGGGCCACGACGCTTGACCGTGCTCCTTCCCAAATCCGTCACGGTGTACTGTTCGTCGAGCCCGCGGGTTGATGCGTCGTTCCTGGCGGTCGCTCGCGAGGTGGGAGTTCTGCTCGGGGAGTCTGGGCACGAACTCATCTACGGCGGCGGATCTCAGGGACTCATGGGCGAGGTTGCGCGCTCCTGTCGCGACGCCGGGGGACGGGTGGTTGGGATCATCACCGAGCGACTCCGCGATGCCGAACTGCTCGACGAAGACAACGACGAGAACATCGTGGTCGAGACCATGCGCGAGCGCAAGCGCCTTCTGGAGAGTCGCGGGGACGCGTTCCTGATCCTGCCGGGCGGGGTCGGGACACTCGAGGAGTTCTTCGAGGTTCTGGTCGGGCGTCTTCTCGGGGAGCACGACAAGCCGCTCGCGCTGGTTAACCCGCGAGACCCGATGGATGCGCCCAGTGCCCTCCCCGACGACACCGGAGATCCGGGCGTCGGGTACTGGTCGCCGTTGCTGGCGATGTTCGATCACATGGTGCACAACCGCTTCATGAAGCCCGCGGTCCGCACGCTTTTCGCGGTGCACGCGGACCCGCGATCCGCGCTGGATGCACTTGAAAGCATGGCCGGCGCGACGCCTGACGCGATGGACGACCGTGATCTGCTTCCGGGCGTGGTCGACCCGGATTCGCGGGAGTCGCGCGAATGAAGTCCGCCCCGCCGGTGATCCTGCCGGACCCCCCAGACCCCCCCACCCCGATGGGCCTCATCGCCGGCGGCGGGCAACTGCCCGTTCTCGTCGCACGCGGCATGAAGAGCATGGGTCACCCGGTCCGATGCCTCGGCCTGGTGGGCCAGTACGACGCCGAGTTGAAGGGCCTCTGCGACCAGTTCACCGAGGTCGGGGCGCTGCGGTTCAACAGTTGGGGCAAGCGTCTGAAGGCCATGGGCGTCGAATACGCGGTGATGGTCGGTCGCGTGGACAAGGCGAAGATGATGCACAGTTGGGGTACCATCATCCGGAATACACCGGACCTGCGTGCCCTCTGGATGTGGCAGAAACTCAGGCGCGACCGGCGGAGCCACCTGATTCTCGCGGCGATCGCGGACGAACTGGCCAAAGACGGAGTGAACCTCATCGACTCAACCGCGCACATCACCGACCACTTGGCGACCAACGGCGTCATGACGCGCTGCAAGCCCAGTTCGCGCCAGAGGAGCGACATCGCGCTCGGCTGGCCGCTGCTTCAGGAGATGCTCCGGCTCGACATCGGCCAGGCCATCGCGGTGCGCGAAGGCGACGTGATCGCAGTCGAGGCGGTCGAGGGAACCGATCGGATGATCGTTCGCTGCGGCGAACTCTGTCGCAGCCCCGGCTGGACGCTGTTGAAGGGCGCCCGGGCAGGGCACGACCGGCGCGCCGATGTGCCGACGATCGGGCCGACCACCATCCAGAACCTGCACGACCACGGCGGTCGCTGCATCGCGCTCGCGGTGGGCGACGTGATCATCATCGAGAAACCGCAGACGCTCGACCTTGCCGATCAACTCGGCGTCGCGATCATCGGCATCCCGCAGGGTCCGAGCACTCAGGAACCGCGCGTCACCGCGAACGAATGAGCGGGTCCGAAACGACAGATGGGCAACCGAACTACATCAGCCGCGGCGGCCTGAAGCTGCACCACGCGCTGCGCGAGTTCGAGTTTGATCCCTCCGGTCTCTGGTGCGCCGACCTCGGGTGTTCAACCGGCGGCTTCACCCACTGCCTGCTTGAGCACGGTGCTGAACGCGTCTTCGCGGTCGATACCGGCTACGGCGTGCTCGACTACCGCCTGAGGGTCGACGACCGGGTCACGGTACTGGAACGCAGCAACGCGCTCCACGTGGATCTGCCGAGCGATGTCACACAACGAAACGGCGTCGATCTGGTCACCATCGACATGAGTTGGACGGTGCAGGAGAAGTGCTTGCCAGCGGCGCGTCGCTGGCTCAAGCCGAACGGGCGCGTCATCTCGCTCATCAAGCCCCATTACGAAGCCACTGGCGGGCCGTTCCGCGACGAGTTCGCCGAACGTGTGGTGGACGGCGTGCTGGACGAATCGACCGGGAAACAGGTACTCCTGAGAACGCTCGAAGACCTGCCACGCCTGGGATACGAAGCTCTGGCATGGACCGCTTCGCCGATCCTGGGCGGCAAACGGAAGCCCAAGCGTCGCAGGAAGTCTGCTGATGTGCCCGGGTCCGGGAACCTTGAGTACCTGGCCTTGCTCCGACCGCTGGGCCAGTCGAATCCGTGCTGAATAGTTCTTCGTCAACGATGTCCTGGTCCCGCCGTGGTTTTCGCCTGATAGTGAGAAGCCGCGCTTGTGCGGCGGGATCACACCATCCGGCTCAGCCGACCCCACGAGGACCATCACCATGCAAACGAGCAAGCGGCTGATCGCCGCGACCATCCTGTGTGCCGGAGCCGCTGCATTCGGTACCGAGCAAACCAACTTTGCTCGCTCGACATTCGACCTTTCCGAGTGGACGCGCGAGGCGCACACGAAGCCTCTGAACGGGACCGAGGGCGGCCTGGTGCTCATCCTCAACGGCAACCACCCGCAGACCGGCGGG
>CAXAVQ010000088.1:0-8550 GCA_963971985.1 uncultured bacterium | reverse complement strand
ATGGAAGAGCTCGGCATCGACCTCGAGAAACTCGAGCTCAAGGACCTCGGTCGCGCCAAGAAGATCGTGCTCACCAAGGAGAACACGACCATCGTCGAGGGCGCGGGCAAGTCGAGCGACATCAAGGGTCGCATCGAGCAGCTCAAGGCCCAGATCGAGAACACCTCCAGCGACTACGACCGCGAGAAGCTCCAGGAGCGCCTCGCCAAGCTCGCCGGCGGCGTGGCCCAGATCAACGTCGGCGCCGCGACCGAAGTCGAGATGAAGGAGAAGAAGGCGCGCGTCGAAGACGCGCTGCATGCCTGTCGCGCTGCTGTTGAGGAAGGCATCCTTCCCGGCGGTGGCATCTCCGTCATCCGCGCCCGCAAGGCGCTCGACAAGTTGCGCAAGGGCACCAGCGGCGACCTGCGCGTGGGCATCGACATCGTCGATCGCGCCCTCACCGCCCCGCTGAAGCAGATCGCCAAGAACTGCGGCCTTGACGGCTCGGTCATCGTGCACAAGGTGCTGGAGTCGAATGATGACAACTTCGGCTACAACGCGCTGACCCACGAGTACGGCGACCTGGTCAAGATGGGCGTGATCGTCCCGACCAAGGTCGAGCGCGTGGCGCTGCAGAACGCCGCGAGCATCGCCGGCCTGCTCCTCACCACCGACGCCGCGATCGTTGAGTTGAAGGAGAAGAAGGCGGTCGGGGCCGGTGCTGGTATGGATGAAATGGATTACTGATCTGCCAACGGATCACGTGTCCAGCCATTCACCCGACGATTCAGTCGGGTGTTTTTTTGCCAAGCATGTCTTGCTATTCGGATTTTGATCGGTATTCTGGTCTCATGATCCAAGAGCGAATTCTGATCACCGTCAGAACGTATCCGAACCTGAGTACGAAGTATCAGGAGACCGTCTGCACGGGTGGGATCACCGACAAAGGTGAGTGGCGACGTCTCTATCCCGTTTCGTTGCGCTATCTGGATGAGGGAAGTCAGTATTCAACGTGGGACATCGTCACCGCTAGGGTTGAGGAAGTCTCTAGCGACGGCAGACCAGAATCACGCAAATGCGATCAGCACAGCATCAAGGTGGAAGGGAAGTTGGAATCGCACGCTGCCAGAGCAGATTGGGTTGAGCCTACGATCACCAATTCGCTCGACGAGATGCGCTCAAGAGGGTTGACGCTGGCACCTGTTAGGGTCGCTTCGGTTGATCGTATAGAGTTCGAAGCGGACAGCCCGGAATGGTCGCCGAAGGAGAAGGCGATTCTTGAAGCAGATGGACTTTTCGAGAAGGCTAAGCCGCTGGAGAAGATGCCATTCAAGATCTGGTTCTACTGGACTGATAGCGAAGGAACGACCCACAAATCCAGAAGCCTCGTGTGGGAAATGATGCAGACTTGGCGCGCATACCGTACCCGGTACTCCGACCCCGAAGCACGGTTGAAAGAGGCATTTTTGACCCGCTGCGAGGCATCTGACCGACTGAGTTTCTTTATGGGCAACTACAAGTTGCACCCACAGCACTTTGCTGTCTGCGGCATCTACTGCCCTCCACGCGGAAAGGTACCGAGTGAGCCATCATTCTTCTGATCTGATTGAATCGCGCCGTCAACGAAATGCTTCCGCCTTGGCGGCATTCGGTGTGGACCAGTCAGCTTTTAATTCTGGCTATCGCACCGTGTTTTGTGGCAATGGCCCGACGGTATACACCATCGGCTACGAAAAGCGAGATGGCGAAGACGTCGTGTCCAAGCTGAGAGACGCTGGAGTTGAGCTCCTTCTGGATGTCAGAGACAGGCCATTTTCCCGAAATCCGGATTTCAGACAGAAGCGGCTCGCAGCGCTGTGCGAAGCTGCAGGAATTGATTACGAGTCGTGGACTCATTTGGGCTCTACAGACCACCAACGTGACCGCCTGCGTGAGACTGGTGACTTCTCAGAGTTTCGCAAGCGGTTTCGCGACTTAATGCGAAGGACGAGGTCCGAAGTAATGGCGGAACTGTCAGAACTGGTTGCCGAACGCACAGTAGCCATGATTTGCTACGAACGATGCCACGACGAGTGCCACCGCAGCGTCCTTGCGGAGTTGTTGCACGCGTCGGATGATGCAGAAGTAGTAGCAATTCTCTAGGCGTTTTTGCGCGAACGATGCTATTTCTGAACTGGTCCCCCTGGCGTCCCTTCCCCCACCCGCGCCAGCGCGGCGTCCTCCACGCCCCGCTCGGCCCCGGCGTGTACGACCTGCGTCATATCTCCACGAAGGAGCCGGTCCTGTTCGGGATCGGTGGTCGGTGTGCGCTGCGGATGACCTCGCTGCTCGACTGATTGTCAGTTGGGCCGTGGGGGAGCGGCACGCGCAACAACTCGAAGAAGCGGATGTATCTGGCGTGCTTCCTCGATGACATCGAGTATCGCACGATGGCGTGCGACAGCCGCGAGCAGGCGGCGGATGTGGAGCGGGCCATCAAGCGCGATCGCGGGCACGAGTACCGGTTCGGGACGTGACATGAGAACCCTGAGCGCGAGCTCAGGGTCCCGTGTTCCTGCAAGGGACATGTTGTTGGTCAGATGGGGGATGCTGGAGTCGGTTTCGGGGCTTGCTCGGTTGGTGGCATTGGATTGCCGGTTGCTGGGGACCCTGAGCTCGCGCTCAGGGTTCGCATGGGTGCTAGATTGCCGTTGTGTACAGCGAACCGATCGCCTATTTCCTGACTTGGCACACCTACGGCACATGGCTTCATGGCCGAGCAGAGGGCTCGGTTGATAAGCGGCACAATGCACCGAACTCTGATCGACTGCCGCCGGACTCGTTGCGTGAGTTTCGCAATCGAAGTCGGATGAAGCATGATCCGTTTGTGCTGAACACTCAGGCACGAACACTGGTTGAGCAAGTCATCCGTGAACACTGCGAATTGAAGAACTGGAACCTGCATGCCGCGGCTGTTCGCACGAACCATGTCCACGTAGTGGTGACGGCGCGCGGTGTACGACCGGAGCAGGTTGTGCGTCAACTCAAGCAGTGGGGGACTCGTCGGCTGCGTGAGAAGCGATACGCCGACGCCGATCAGCGGGTATGGGTGGCGCTCGCGAGCACGCAGATGCTGTTCAACAATGATGAGCTCGACGGGGCCATCCGCTACACCCTCGAAGGCCAGGACCGGCGTCGGGCTGCGGCTTCGGTACCATCCGCTTCGAACTGATCGTCAGAGAAGCGGAGGCAGGGCATGCGAGCAGCGGTGGTGCGTCGGTACGGTCCGCCCGAGGTGGTATCGATCGAAGAGGTACCGGACCCGGCGGTGAAGCCGGACGAGGTGCTGGTACGGATCCGCGCGACGGGGGTGTCGCGCGGCGATGCGCGGGTGCGCGGGTTCGACCTGCCGCGGGCGGTGTTCTGGCTGCCGGCACGCCTGATGCTGGGGGTGTTTCGCCCGCGCAAAGCGATCCTGGGGACGGAGTTCGCCGGCGTGGTCGAGGCGGTCGGCGAGCGTGTGACGAAGTTCAAGGTTGGTGATGCCGTGTTCGGCGCGGCGCCCTTCAAAACGGGAACGGGGACGCACTGCGAGCTGATGGCGATCGGTGAAGGCGAAGCGATCGCGCCCAAGCCGGAACGGATGAGTTTCGAGGAGGCGGGGTGCGTGGCGTTCGGCTGCCTGACGGCGGGCTACTTCCTGCGCAGGCTCGGCAAGCTGAAGACGGGCGAGCGGGTGCTGATCATCGGCGCATCGGGCGCGGTCGGCTGCGCGGCGGTGCAGATCGCCAAGCACGCGGGCGCGACGGTGGTGGGGGTGTGCAGCGGCGCGAACGCGGAACTGGTGAAGTCGATCGGCGCGGACGAGGTGATTGACTACACGAAGCGGGACTGCACGGACCCGGCGGTGGTCGGCGATCCGTTTGATGTTGTATTCGATACGGTCGGCGCGTCGAGCCTGGGAGCGTGCGGAGGCATCATGACGGCGAACGGGCGGTTCCTCGCCGCGGTGATGGGCGTGCGCGAAATGGTCCAGATGATGACAAATGGCTTGCGAACGCGGAAGCTCCGAAGCGGTGTGGACCCGCAGTCACCCGATGAACTCGAGCGGTGCCGCGCGATGATCGAGGAGGGGGCGTACCGCTCGGTGATCGACAGCGAGTACCCGCTCGAGGAGATCGTGGAGGCGCACCGTCGCGCGGACAGCGACCGGAAGCGAGGGAGCGTGGTGGTGCGTGTGAGCGGCGAGACGGATTAAGGCTCGGGGTCGGGTTCTACGGTCTCGAGGTCGCGGAACGGGATGCCGCCGTGGAGGTTGTCGGTATCGCCAGAGGTGTCTCCGATGCGATCCATGGTAACGCGGAGGGTGTAGCCGCCGACGAAGGTGCCCTTCTCATCGATGAACAGCCAGTCGTTGACGTCGGACTGATCGATGACGAGTTCGCTGCCGGGTTCGAAGCGGGCGGTGCGTTCGTCCTCATCCACAGGGACGCGTGCGACGAGTTGGGCCTGGTCGTTGATGGACTGGAGATCGAGCCAGACCGAGTCGCGGAAGCCGTTGTCATTGGTGAAGGCGTAGCGGATCTGGAAGCCGGTCCAGCCTGGCTGCTGGTTGCGAAACGCGCTCAGGAACAGCGGGAACGTCGACGTGCCGCGACTCATCGCGGCGTCCATCTGCGGGTCGGCGATCGAGACGGAGGCGCTGCGAGAGGAGGTCTCCTCGCAGGCGGGCATCGCCACCGTGCAGACAAGCAGGGCCGCAACAGACAGTGGAAGAAACACAAGCGAGCGGCTCACGGCGGCGGATCCTCCGGATCGGGACTCCCCGATGGTAGCCCGCTTTGGAGTTGTTGCCAGCGCAAAAGAAAAGGCGACCCCTTGGGGATCGCCTTTTCTGAATAAGGTAGACGGTCGGTCAGCGGCGCCGACGTACGAACGCGGCTCCGGCGAGGCCGAGGACGGCCATCGAGCCCGGCGTCGGGATCAGGTTGATCTGGCCGCGGATCTCACCGGAGGGGAACTCGTCGGTGTGGAAGTTGACGTAGAGCCCGCCGTCGAACAGGTTGGTGATCTCATCCGGCGTGAGGTCGGTCCAAGTCGCCTCGCCGCTGAGGGGCCACGTGCCGTCGGACTCATTGAAGCCAAAGACAATAGGGCCGGTTTCCCCGAAATCGCCGTCGTGGATGTGCGCGCCGGGTGAGGCGGGCATGCCGATGAGCTCCGGCGTGATGGTCCACGAGAACTCGAAGGTGTTGGTCGAGTTGTTGTAGGTGCCCTCGAGCGTGCCGGTGGCGGGCGAGTCGGTGCCCGGCACCGCTTGGTTGTTGTTGATGACGGCGGAGAACAGGCTGATCTCCGGTGTGCCCGCCGTCGCCAACGACGCGATGGTGAGTCCGGCTCCAGCGCCGATGAGTGCTGTTTTTATATTGAATCCCATGGAATCTCCTCTCGTGTACCCGTGCGGGTGATTGGGCGCGCGGACGGCGCCGCTGCGCAGACGAAACGGTTCGTCCAAAGGAAACTAGCGCGCCCAGAGGAGATCTCAAGTGAAATCGCGCTCATGCTTTGGCCGGGTCTTTGCGTATCCCTCAGTGTGGGGACGCGTTCACCAAAGGCTCACGGGTATCACGCAAAAAAGAAACGAGAGGCCGATTGGCCCCTCGCTTCCTCTCTTCCTCCGCAGGATCAGACCGTGAGGATGAACGGGTGATCGCAGGAGGCCTCGCGACCTGCGCCTCAGTCGCGGCGTCGACGACGCAGACCGATCAGGCCCGCGCCGGCGAGGATCCCCGCCGCGCCGGGTGCAGGGATCGCGAAGATCTGTCCACGGACTTCGCCGCCGGGGAATTCATCGGTGTGGAAGTTCAGGTAGAGCCCACCGGCAAAGAGCGCATCGACCTGATCGTCGGAGAGGTCGGTCCAAGTGTCAGAGCCGCTCAGTGCCCACGTGCCGTCGGGGTTGTTGAAGGCGAAGAGCACCGGGCCGTTGGCGCCGGTCGCGCCTTGGTGGATGTGGGCGCCCGGAGAAGCCGGCATACCGATGAGGTTGTCGGAGATGTCCCACGAGAACGAAAACGTGTTCGCCATCGAGTCGTAGGTACCGGTCATGGTACCCATCGCGGGAGAGTCGTTCGCGGGAACCTGCTGGTCGCCGTTGATGATCGCGCCGAACTCGAACAGGTGGTCGGCGTTGGCGGCGGTCGCGCAGGTTGCAACGATCGCGCCCGCAAGGAGGAGTGTGCGTTTCATGATGATCTGCTTTCTGTAAGCGTGATGAGGAGTGCTTCAGCGGCGTCGACGAAGGCCAGCGATACCGGCGAGCCCGATCAGGCCGACCGCTCCGGGCGTCGGGACGACGGCCATGGAGGTGATGAACGCGCCGCCGCCGATCTCGCCGACCAAATTCGCTTCTCCGGTGTTGAGATCGATGGTCCAGAACGTGGAGCGCGAGAGCGTTGAGTCCTGCACGGTCGCGTAGGCCAGGTTGTTCGAGCCGTCGATGTCGAAGCCGACGACGTCGGTCAGGTCCACGCCGAGCGAGCCCACGGTTTCGAGCGTGCCGGCGCTGTTCGCCTGGCGGACGAGCACGTCGAGGCCGGTGTCGATGCCGTAGAGCTGGGTCATCGTCGCGCCGGGGAAGCTGTTGGTGTACGCCGATCCGGCGACGTTGGGGTCAATGCCCTCGTTCGAGTCGCCGGGGCCGTAGAACAGCGAGGTGACCTGGTTCGATGACCCGTCGTTGGGGTTCAGGACCAGGTTCTGGTCGGCGTCGCTGACGACGCGGATCCGGTCGATGGTCGGGTTGAAGTCGAAGCCGAAGGTGGACCCGTTCATGCCCGGCGAGAACTGCCCGCCGCCGACGTTGGTCGCCAGCCCGGTGCTGACGTCCACCGTATAGAGGTTGCTGAAGCTGCCGAGTGCGTAGAGTTCGCCTGTGGCGGGGCGGAAGTCGATGCCGCGGATTTGTTCGTTGTTCATCAGTCCGGAGATGGCGATGCCGCCCTGGATCGTTCCCGGGCTGCTCGTATCCCACGTAACCAGGGTCTGGTTCTCTGTCACGCCGTAGACCGTGCCGGCCAGAGCTGTGCTCGGGACCGCCAGGCACGCAGCGATAGCGCCGGCCGCCAGCGCGTGGCGACCCCTATTGAATTTCATCTGCATTGGACGTTCTCTCTTTCTTCGATCCTCTCGTGCACCGGGACACCCCGATGCTCCGCCCGTCTTTCGGGCGGGGCTCGCGGAAAGTTTTTGGCTTCGAAGAATTTTCGCCGATAGCCGAAACTGAGCGTATGCTCGCCTCGGGCCGATACCGGTCCCACGGAGACCCACGACGCGTGTCCACGATCCTCGAGCGCATCTCGGCCGGCGACAAAGGCGCGGTCGCTGCCTGCGTGGATGAGTACGGGGACCTCGTGTGGCGTCTGGCCTCGCGCTACCTCGACCGCGCAAAGACCGATATCGAGGACGCCGTCCAGGAAGTATTCGTCGAACTCTGGCAGCACGCGTCCCGTTTCGACCCTTCCAAGGGCTCCGAACCGGCGTTCGTCGCGACGCTCGCGCACCGGCGTCTGATCGATTACCAGCGCCGACTGAAGAACCGCCCCTCGCCGGGAGGCGACGTGGTCGAAGCTACGGTTCGCGCGCTCCCCGCGAATCTGCACGTCGAAGTCAAGCGGATCGACGCGCAACAGGCCGCGGCGGAGTTTGATCGGCTTCCCGACGACGAGCGCCGCGCACTGTGGATGTCCATCTACGGCGGCATGACGCAGATGCAGATCTCTGAAGCCACCAGTACCCCGCTGGGGACGGTCAAGACCAGAATGCGTCGAGGCCTGCTCCGTCTGAACAGCGCGCTGCGTGGTCATACCGATTCTTCTGGGAATGAGACGGGAGGTGACGCGTGAGCCCACTGTCATCACCTGAACTCACTCGCCTGCGTGAACTGCTCGCCGACGAGATCCTCGGCCAGCTCGACGCCAGCGACGCGAGCGAACTCGAGTCGCTGCGCAGTCGCGCAACCGACGAGCAGCAGGCCGAGATCGACCGGACCTTCGGCGAACTGCTGCTGGCCATCGCCGAGCAGTCGGATGAGGCAATGCCCGCTGACGCGAAGCAGCGACTCGTGAAGCGCGGCACGGGTTCGGCTCAAACACGAAATGAAGTTGCCCCCGCTCCGGTCGTGACCGTTCGTCCCGGCATGGGCACGATGGGCAAACTCGGCTGGGCGGCTGCCATCGCCGCCTCGGTCGTCGCTGCCGCCGCCTGGTTCAACCGGCCGGCTCCGTTGCCACAGCCCTCGCCGATCGAGACCGTCGCGACCGCTCCGGGCACGGTGCAGATCGAGCTCGCGCCGCAGGGCACGCTCGCCGAGAATGTTTCGGAGACCAGCGAGGTCCTGTGGAACGCGGACCTGCAGCAAGGCTTCCTGCGACTCAGCGGCGTTCCCGAGAACGATCCCACGCTCGAGCAGTACCAGCTCTGGATCTTCGACGCGACACGCGGCGAGTTCGCGGTCGACGGCGGCGTGTTCGACATCTCCGGTGCCACCGAGCGAGATGCACAAGGGCGCCTGCTCGTGCCCTTCACACC
>CAXAVQ010000087.1:0-8701 GCA_963971985.1 uncultured bacterium | reverse complement strand
CGGCTCCTGGAACGATCGTCGCTCTGGTTGTCGGGCCGGTCGCCCGAACGGTCGTCGGCCTGGCCCTCGGAGTCGCCTCCGCCGCCACGGCGCCGGCGACGCCGACGACGCCGACGCTTGCGGGGCTGGCCGTCGTCGTCCTGATCGTCGTCCGATGAATCGGAGCGTTCGGGCTGCTGCTCGGACTGGCGGTCTTCTTTGGTCGGCTCGTCTGAGGAGCGTTCGGAGCGATCGCCCTCGGCGGACTCGCCGTCGGATTCGCCCCCACCGCCGCGACGACGGCGCCGGCGTCGACGGCGCTTCTTGCCGCCACCGGACGAGTCGGAGTCGGAACGAGACTCGCGGTCGTCTTCGTCGTCATCATCATCGCCGGAGAGGACCGAGGCCTCCATGGCGAGCACTTCGTCGAGCTTGACGGCTTCCTCGTGGACCAGCTCCTCGAGGTCCTGCTCGTGCTCGGCGGTCGCGTCGACGGCCCAATCCTGCTCGTCGGCGTTCTCGGGCTTGTACTCGGCGAGGTCGGTCGGCGGGCGGAACTGCGCGAGGCGATCGACCTCGATATCCGAGCCGGACTCGTCGTAGGCGTACATCACCACACGATCGACGGCGATGGACTCGCTGACACGCACGTCGACGCGCTTGTGGAGCTTGAGCTCGAGGCGGGTCAGAGCTTGGCGCTTGGAGGACAGCAGTTCGCCGGCGACGCGCGGCGAGACGACCATCTCGACCTTGGCGACGCGATCGTGCTGCAGGAGCGCGGCGAGATCTCGCATCGCGTTGGTGGCGACCGAATCGGGTCGGCGGACCCAGCCGCGACCGTCGCCGATGTCGAGCTTGGCGAAGTGGACGGACTTCATGGAGCCGCGCACGCGCTGGCGGGTGAGTTCCATGATGCCGAACTCGGAGATCGGCAGGGCGCGGGTCGAGGCACGATCCTTACTGAGAAGGTCGTCCATGAGCTTTTCGATCTCGCGCCGGTGCGAGCGCTTCATCATGTCGATGAGGTCGCACATGATCAGGCCGCCGACGTCGCGGAGCTTGATCTGGCGACAGATCTCTTCGACCGCCTCCTGGTTGATGCGGAAGGCCATGGTCTCGGCGTCGCCGTGGTTGCGGCTCTTGCCGGAGTTCACGTCGATGGCGACCATTGCCTCGGCCTCGTCGATGACGAGCGAGCCGCCGGAGGGCAGGGGAACCTCGCGCGAGAGGATGCGCTCGATCTGCTCCTCGACGCCGAAGGCGTGGAAGAGCGGGACCTGGCGGTCGTAGGCCAGGAGTTTGGTGGAGCTGCGCGGGCTGACGATCCGCATGAACGCGTAGGCGCGCCGGATCGCGGTCGGGTCGTCGACAATGATCTCGTCGATCTCGCTGGTCCAGATGTCGCGCAGCGCGCGCATGAGCAGGTCGCTCTCGGCGTACAGCAGGCGGGGCTTGTCGCCCTGGCCCAGTCGCTTGTCGATGTCCTTCCAGAGGCGCTGGAGGTAGGCGAGGTCGCGCTTGAGCTCGGCCTTGGTCTGGTTCATGCCCGCGGTGCGCAGGATGAAGCCGAACTCGGAGGGCAGGTCGAGCGAATCGAGGATCTTGCGCATCGTGCGGCGCTGGTCTTCATCCTCGACCTTGCGGCTGACGCCGACCTTGTCCATGTCGGGGAGCATGACGAGGAAGCGCCCGGGGATGCTGAGGTAGCTCGTGAGGGTCGGGCCCTTGGTGGAGATGCCTTCCTTGAGCACCTGGACGACGATCTTCTGACCCCGCTTGAGGCATCGCTCGATGGGTGGGCGCTCGCGCCGCGGGGTCTTCTTGCCGATTTTCTCGGTGGTGTTCTCATCCTCGCCGGGGAAGTACTGCGGGTGGAGGTCGGAGATGTGCAGGAAGCCGTTGACGCCGTAGCCGAAGTCGATGAACGCGGCCTGGATGGACCGCTCGACGTTCATGACCTTACCGACGTAGATGTTGCCGACGATGTTCAGGTTGCCGGCGCGCTCGGAGTGGAACTCCTCGAGCTTGCCGTCAACAGTGAGGGCCACGCGGCACTCGTCGCCGGGGATGTAGTTGATGAGCATCCGGGCAGGGCTCTTGCCCTTCGCGGACGACGGGGCGCTCGGCGACGGGCTCTGGCTGGAGCCGGACTTCCCGGACGACTTGCTCGACGAGCGGGAGCGTGAACTCTTCTTGCGAGTGGGCTTGGAGTCGGCGGACGGGTTGTCGCCGGAGTCGGACCCGCTGTCCTGCCGGGACCTGGTTTGGGCCTCGGGCTTCGCTTCCGGCTTAGGATCTGGCTTGGATTCGGGCTTCGGGCCGGCTGTCTTGGAGGGAGCCGGGGTCGCGCCTTGTGCGATTTCCTTGGGGGCGACTTTCTTGCGTCGCTGACCGCCACGCTTTCGGGTGGTCTTCTTCGTGGTGCCGCTGTCGGCGGCGGTGGAACTGTCGTTCATCGATGCATCTCGCTTCGAAAACGAGCGGTTCCGCGTTCAGCGTCGTGAGGTCTTTGGCACGGTCCACTGCGCGCGACGATTTCCAGCCCGGCACGATCGTGCCAGTGGGGATGTCGGTGCGTGGAATGCTTTGGAGTCACAGCGCATGGTGCGCAGAACTGCTCTCGGTGGCGCTCGATTGCGGAGTGCGTTTCCGGATCCGCACCCGCGTCGGGTACAGAGCCATCCGGGGCCGGCGTGAGGTTGCGCGCCGCGACAGTGCCAAGTGGCGTGTCGCGGGGTCCTCGTTAGCACCATTCGGCGGTGGCGTGAGCCACATCGACCGAGGAGCGTTTCGCCGACGCGCGTTCCGCGCTGAGCGTCGGGCGAGCCCGCAAGGGCAAGCCCGGGTGATCTGTTTCGAGCCCGGTTCGGTCTCAGTCGGCGGATTGCGCCGGATGGGACCGCTCCATGTCGACGGCACGCCCGTCAACGAACTCGGGGAATCGTTTCATGGCCTGATCACGCAGGAACGCGGTGACCGAGGCTTCCGAATCGAGCGATCCGACCGTTCGGGCCAGGCGCTCGCAAGCAGGGATGTCGACGCTGCGGATCACCTTTTTGAGGTACGGGATCCGTCGCGGCGACACAGAGAGGGTACGCAGCCCGACGCCGATGAGCAACATCGTGAAGGTCGGGTCGCCGGCGGCCTCGCCACAAACGGACACGTCGACCTTCCTGTGTCGGCCAACCCGCACCACATCCTTGATGAGTTTGAGGATGGCCGGGTGGGCGGCGGAGTACATGCCCGAGACCTTCTCGTTGGTCCGGTCGACCGCCAGGGTGTACTGGACGAGGTCGTTGGTGCCGATCGAGAAGAAATCGACCTCCCGGGCGAAACTCGAGGCCATGACCGCCGCGGCGGGGACCTCGACCATCATGCCTACCTTCACATTCGGGTCGTAGGGGATGCCCTCTTCAGCGAGATCCTCCATCACGTCCTTTAAATGCATCTTGGCCCGACGGAGCTCCTCGGTGGCGGTGACCAGCGGGAACATGATCCGGATGGGCCCGAAGGCCGACGCCCGCATGATGGCGCGGAGGTGACGCTTGAACATGACCGGGTTGGCCAGGCAGTAGCGGATGGACCTGAGGCCGAGGAAGGGGTTGCGCTCGGGGACGTGGGAGCGGGACTGGGTGTACTTGTCGGCGCCGAGGTCGTAGGTGCGGAGGGTGACCGGGCGACCCTTGCAGGCCTCAACAGCGGCCTTGAACTCCTCGAACTGCTCTTCCTCTGTGGGTTCGGCGTTTCGGGTGAGCCACAGGAACTCGGTGCGGAAGAGGCCGATGCCCTCGCCGCCCTGCCCGACGACCTGCTCGGCTTCCATCCCGAGCTCGACGTTGCCCATGAGGTGGATGCGTTCGCCGTCGATGGTGCGCGCTTCGAGGGTTTGGTTTTCGGCGAGCGCTCCGCGGACCGCTTCGATGTGGCGCTTTTTCTGGCGATAGAGCTCGAGGGTCTCGCTGTCGGGGCGGAGGATGACCACGCCGCGATCGCCGTCGACGATGATCGCATTCCTCGGCGATTTCGCAGAGGTGGCCGGTGCCGACGGCGGCGGGGATGCCGAGGGCGCGGGCGAAAATGGCGGTGTGCGACGTCGGCCCGCCCTTGTCGGTCGCGAAGCCCAGCACCCGACCGGGCGGGAACGAGGCGGCCTGGCTCGGGGTCAGGTCGGGGGCGACGACGATGGCTTCGTAGTCGAGGTCGTCGAGGGCGGAGCGCTGCTCGCCGACGAGGTGGCTCATGACGCGCTGGTTCAGGTCCCAGACGTCGTCGACCTTGGTGGAGAAGGCGGTGTCGCCCATACCGGCGAACATGCTGGCGACGACGTTGCACTGCTCCTGCAGGGCGTATTCGGCGGTGACGTGCTCCTCTTCGACGCGTTTGTTCATCGGCCCGATGAGCGTCTGGTCGCGGAGCATGCCCTGGTGGAAGGCGAAGATTGCGGCGGCTTCCCTGCCGAGTTCCTTCTCGGCCTGGTCGCGGAGGCCGTCGAGTTCGGTGAGCGAGGCCTCGATGGCGGTGCGCAGGCGTTCGAGTTCGTGGGTGACGCGGTCTTCGGGGATGACGCGGCGCGGCACCCAGACGTGGGCATCATCGAGGCGGAAGACCCGCCCGATGGCCACGCCGGCGCTGACCGGTATCCCCTGGAACTCCTGCATCAACGCCACGCGAAAGCGGCCTCCCTGAGAACGACGATGCGGGCCAAACCCCCTGCCAAAGCAAGGGGGTCGCCCGCGTGTGACGGCACAATGTAGGGGCAAGGGGGATCCGCTCACAAGGCGTGGTGTATTCTCCTGTGCAATTCGAGGGAATAATGGCTCCGGGATTGGAGTTGGCACCACGACCGATCCGACAAAACGGTTGACGGATCGGGTTCTGCCTGCTCCAATCATGCGGACCTCCGGCGTGTTGCTTCCTGGGGAAGCGTCGTGGAGGGTGCCGCACGACACGCGCAAGCGTGGGGACGGCTGCCATCGAGCTTGAATGCTCAAGCGGGCCCGATTGCCCGCGACGGAACGAAAAGAAGACTATGACGACGCTGACCGGCATCCTTGAATGGCCGCAGCGTTCCGAAGGTCGTGTTCGCCAGATGATTGGTGACACGATCGAGGAGCGCCAGGACGACCCCTTTGTCCCGCTCGAAATGGGCGAGCAGTACTCGCTTCGCGACGGGTGCGAGGTGACCGTGGAGGTTGTCGAGAAGAAATCGCGTCGTCGACGGAACCAGCGCGGGTCGCGCTCGGTGCGCCCGGTGGTGTCGGAGTTCATCTCGATCGAAGGGCTCGACCCCGAGGCATATTCGAAGCGTCTGCCGTTTGGCGAGTTGATGACGATCGATCCGCAGCCGCGGATGACGCTCGAGTACCCCGGTTGCCCTGATTCGTGCCGCTTGATCGACCTCTTCTGCCCGATCGGCTACGGGCAGCGCGGCCTGATCGTGAGCCCGCCGAAGGCGGGAAAAACGACGCTGCTGAAAGACATCGCCGGCTCGATCGCACGCAACCACCCGGACGTCGAACTGCTGGCTCTGCTGGTAGACGAGCGACCGGAAGAGGTGACTGACTTCCGTCGCTCGACGCCGTGCAAGGTGTTCGCTTCGTCGAACGACCACGACAACACGCGCCACATCGCGGTCTCGCTGATGGTGATCGAGCGCGCGAAGCGCATGGTGGAGGCGGGCAAGGACGTCGTGATCCTGCTCGACTCGCTGACGCGTCTGGGACGGGCGTTCAACAACTCGCGCAAGCACGCGAGTTCGGGACGCACCATGTCGGGCGGCATCGACTCGAAGGCGCTCGAAGTTCCCAAGCAGATCTTCGGCGCGGCACGCAAGACCGAAGAGGCCGGGTCGCTGACGATCCTCGCCTCGTGCCTCGTGGACACGGGGAGCCAGGGCGATCAGGTGATCTTCGAGGAGTTCAAGGGCACGGGGAACATGGAACTGATCCTCGACCGGAAGATCGCCGAGCGCCGGCTGTTCCCGGCGATCAATCTTGCTGCGAGCGGCACCCGCAAGGAAGAGCTGCTGATGGACCCGCGTGAGTACAAGACGGTGAGCGCGCTGCGCAAGCGTCTGCTCAACATGCCGCCGCCCCAGCAGATCGAGCAGTTGCAGGCGGCTCTGAAGCGTCTGCCGACGAACGAGGAACTGGTGAACCTGAGTTCGCCGGGCGGCTGAGGCCTTTCTTCGGTTTCGGACCAGAATATCCTTCCACAGCGTGGACGGCGGCGGCATCATGGAGGTGTCGGCGCGGTCTTTCTGCGCCGGCTGTTCCCGCGACGGAGGGTTGACACGATGCTGAAACGGACGACTCGGCTGCTGGCGCTCATGGTGGTTGCGATCTGTGCGTTCGCCGGGACGGCACGGGCGCAGTGGATCTCGATCTATTCCGACGAGCCGCACAACCTCGGCTATGACCACCTGACGGAGTTGAGCAACCTGCTCGAGCTCGACGCGTCGATGCACGAGCTGCTTATCGAACTCCACCTGGAGATGATCCGCGCGGAGAACGCGAAGCGACAGGAGGTTCGTGAACTCATCGAGAGGCGGAATGCGGAGGGCGACGAGGTCGGTTGGCGCGAGAGCATGCGTCTCTCGATGGACATGACCGACGACTTCGAGGAGATCGCCGATCGGTTCTTCGCCGATGTGCGCCTGATGGTGCTGCCGGAGCAGATCCCGCTCGTGGACCACATCCGCGCCCGAGCGGAGATGGCCGGGCTGTACGACGACATCGGGAGCGAGGTCTCGGGGCTTGGTGCGCAGCCGTTCGAGCTCCTGCGCGAGGAGCAGGTGGTGTCGCCGATCCGATTCCGAGAACTCGTACTGGAATTGAATCGGCAGGAGAAGATCACCCACGATCTGTTCCGTCGTGCGTTCGAAACCGTGATGGAGATGCAGCGCATCGGTCAGGAGTTCGGATTCGACGCCGACGACGCCGGCCCCGAGCAGATGGCCGATCTCGCGAAGATTTTCAAGGACGCGCTGGAGACGGTGCAGCGCTTGCGCGATGCGAACGAGACGCTGGCAGACCAGATCATCGAGCGACTCAACGAAGAGCAGCGCGAACAATTCGAGTCGGCGTGGCTCGAACGGAACTACGAGGATGTGCAGGAATTGTCCCCGGCGGAGCGCGCCGTACGCGAGGTGATGCAGGACGAAGAGGCGGGCGAAGAACTCAAAACGCGGATCAACGAACTGCGCCCCAACTTCGAGCGTCGGATGGCCACCGCCCGCAAGATGGCGCGGATCGCCAAGCGGAAGACAGACCTCGACATCGACTTCCGCCGGCTCATGGAGAGCGGCGAACGGAACACCGAGATCTACGATGACGCGATGGAACGGGTGCTCGGTGTGGCCGAGTCGTACGAGGCGGCGCTGAAGGGCGTGATGACGCCGGAGCAGCGGGTGCGGTACGGGCTGGAACCCTCGGAACAGGAGGACAACTGATGCGACGACTGCGCTTTGCTGCCGTGCTGTTGCTGGCCTGCTTCTGCGCTGCTTACGCCAGAGCGCAGGATTATTCATCCGCGACGCCGATAGTGCCTGCGGCCGGTGACCCGCACAGCGTGGTCGGGATGGACCTGGTCCTGCACATGAGCGCGCTTCTGGAGTTCGACGCGGAGCAGCACGAGATCCTGTTCGGGCTGCACCACGACATGATGCTCGAGGAGCAGCGGATCGAGAAGGAGCACCAGCAACGGGCCCGTGAGCTGTTCGCCGAAGGGACCGACGAAGCGAGGCGAGAGGTGCGCTGGTCTGGCTTTCGGATGGAGCAGGCGATGGCGGCGACGGCGAAGCCGTTCTTCGCGGATGTGCGGCTTCTCGTGGACGAGCAGCGGGTCTGGATCGTGGACCACATCGAGCGCCGGGCCCGGGCTCGACACGGCTTCAGTTTGATGGGAGAGGTCTTCCCGCACGAGACCGTCGCCGGTCTCGCGGCTCATCCGTTCGATGTGCTGTTGGATCTCGAACTTCTGGATGCGGCGGCGTTCCGCCACCGTTTGCGTGAGCACGAGGAGGCGGATCGAGAGCTCGGGAGTCTCTTCGAAGCGGCCTTCGATGCGTATGAACGGCGCACGGAGGTTGTCATCGACCTGAAAGTGGACTTTCTCAGCAGCGCAACCGACGACGAGCTGCGTCGGGTCCGACGGGCATATGGGCAGTACAGCGACCAAGTCGAGCAGCTTCGGAAAGCAAACATGGCTTTGGCCGAGGCGCTGGCGGCATCGCTTCCCGACGATCAACGGAATACCTTTGAAGCGGCGTGGCTTCATGCGAATTTCTACGAGATCCAGTTGATCTCCGATGATTCGATGATCGATCGGATCGCACGGGACCCCGAACTGGACGACGCCACACGGGCAGAGGTGACCACGATCATCGGCGTCTTCCGGCCGCGGATGCAGGAGGCCGCGCGACGGGCGCGCGAAGCCCGCTACCGGTTGTTCGCGCCTGCTACTTTCGAAGAGCATTTCCACGAAGAGTTGCCGGATCGGAGCGCGTACGAAGATGAGCTCGAGCGGATCCGGCAGGTCGGCGGGTCGTATGCTGCGGCCCTGAAGCGGATGCTAACGCCCGAGCAGCGGGTGAAGTACGGGCTTGAGGCCGCGCCGTGACACGATGACCCGCGCCATCAGGCGGGTAGAATCCCGGCTATGGAACCCGACGGCGTGACCGAGACCCTGTCCGCGCAAGAGATTGTCGACGATGCTTCTCACG
>CAXAVQ010000086.1:0-8708 GCA_963971985.1 uncultured bacterium | reverse complement strand
TGGGGGTGCACATCATGAAGGAGATCATGGACGAGGTCCGCTTCGAGCATCGCGGGCCGGACGAGACCGGCGAGCGTGGGCGGGGGATGCGTTTGACGATGATCAAGAGAAGGTCGAGCGAGAAGGCCTGAGTAGCCGACGAAACTGGCGGGGCGTGACCGGCCGGGAGAGGAAACGAGGAAGACATGGAAGTGCGTACAGAACAATCCGGCTCGGTCTCGGTCGTCGCGGTCAAGGGCGATGTCGACCTCAACAGCTCACGCTCGCTGCAGACGCAGCTGCGTGAGTCGCTGGGTTCGTCCCCGGACAAACTGATCGTCGATCTGTCGGGTGTGCCGTATATGGATTCGTCCGGCGTCGCGACGCTCGTCGAGGCGATGCAGCTCTCCCGCAAGAAGCACACCAAGCTCGTCCTGTGCGCGATGAGCGACAAAGTGCAGTCGATCTTTGAGATCGCGCGCCTGGACAAGGTCTTCACGATCGTTCCCAACCGGGCGGAGGCCGAGGCGGTCTGATGAACGCGATCGTGCGTCCCATCTCGGGGATCGGGGCGCGTGCCTTCCGCGTGCTGGGGCACATTGGCGAACTCTGGTTCCTGCTCAAGGACGTCGTCCGCTGGATCTGGCGGGCCTGCGTTGTGCGCGATGTCCGCGTCGGTCACCAGGCGATCGTGGCCCAGATGGTCCGGATCGGCGTGCAGTCGATCTCCATCGTCTCGCTCGTCGCCGGATCGATCGGCTTCATACTCGGCCTGCAGATGGCCCCGCCGCTCGACGAACTCGGCCAGGTGGAACTGGTGCCGAACATCATCGCGGTCGCGGTGCTGCGCGAGCTCGGCCCGCTGATCGCCGCGATCGTGCTGACCGGTTTCGCCGGGGCCGCCATCGCCGCGGAGATCGGCACCATGGCGGTCAACGAGGAGATCGAGGCGCTCGAGGCCCACGCGCTCAACCCGGTCCGCTTCCTCGTCGTGCCGCGCATGGCGGCGGCGGTGATCAGCCTGGTCTGCCTCGCGGTGATCGCGAACATCGCGGCGATCGGGGCCGCTGCGGTCATGAGCAAAACCGTGCTCGGCATCCCGTGGACGACCTACTACGAGAACACGGTCGCCCAGGTCGGCGTGGTCGACTTCGTGACCGGCCTGATCAAGGCGGGCGTGTTCGGCATGCTCATCGGCCTGATCGCCTGCGGCAACGGCCTGCAGGTCAAGGGCGGCGCCGAGGGCGTCGGTCGCGCGACGACGCACACCGTTGTGCAGTCCGTCGTGGCGGTGGTCGTGGCGGACCTTATGTTCACGGTGATCTTCTATGCGCTGGGGTTGGTGTGAGCCGGGCTAGCCGCGCAGGATCCTCAACCCGGCCCCAACCAGCAGCACCAGCACTGGCAAGCCCGCGATCATCGCCCAGCGGATGGCGGTGCGCTGGCCGGGGGACAGGTCGCGGATGCGCGAGACGTCGCTGACGCGCGCCGAGCGGGCGATGAGTTCGTCCCGCCCAGAGAGCCAGAACAGGCCCGCATCGATCAGTTCGGCGTTCGCCGGGAAGCGCGTGATCGCGCGTCCGTCGACACTGAGTTGGGCGAAGAGGAACGGGTCCTGGAACCAGCCGGCGGCGGACACCAGCACGATTCGGTGCGTGTCGCCCGGCTCGGCCCCGGCGTCGGGCGGGAGCGGGCGCTCGGCGGTGGCGGCGACGGTCCACGGGCCGTCGAGGTCGTCGCGTGATTCGCTCGGCGTCGGGTTGGTGCGCATGGTGATCGCGCCCAGAGGGGCCTGCTGGAAGGCGTAGCGGAAGCGCAGCCACTCGGCCTCGGCCCAGACGTCACCCGAGTCGGCCACCTGGTAGAGCGGGCGGACGGTCGCGCCGGCTTCGGCCGCGACGTCCTGGTCGATGTTGATCGGCGTCGCCCACGAGACCACACCGGTCAGCCCGGCGAGCGGCGCGGCGATAGGAGAAGCGCCATCACCGGTCGAAACCGGAGAGGTGAATTCGAAGAAAGTGGTCCACGCCTCACCCTGCGGCGTCGGCACCCGCCGGATCAGCGGGCGACCGGCATCGACCGTGATGCCGATCTTCGGCAGGCGGTCCGTGAGTGGGGCGGTGTCGCCGATGGCGGGCAGTTCCGAGGGCTCGACGGCCATGAACAGGTCTTCGCCGGCCTCGTAGAGCTGGTCCACGGCGTTCGCCATCGCGCGCAGGCGCTCGGCACGCTCGGAGAGCGAGCGCCCCTGCGACGGGTCGAGGCCGATGCGCGTCGGCTCTCCCACGACGAACCAGACCACCGGACGGGTGCGATCGGGGTTGAGTTCGAGCAGCGTCGGCCGGACGGATTCGAGGGCGACCGGCCACTCCGTGACGTCGATGCGGCGCATGCGCAGGCGCTGGGCGAGTTGGTTGACCGAGACACCGAGGCGGGCGTGAGGGGAGGACTGGTCGCCGCTGGTCGCGGCGCTGGGGCGACCGGTGTCGTCGAACATGCGTCCGGGTTCGGCGTGGACGAAAACGACGATCGGCGGGTCGTCCATCGAGAGCGTGCTGATGGCGGTGGAGATCAGTTCCTCGCCGGCGAAGGAGACCTGCGCGATCGACTGACCCTGCTCGACGGACGTGCGCAGCGGGAAGATGGCGTCGAACTTGATCGCGGTCGTGCCGGTCGGGGCGATGACGAGCACCGCTTCGGTCTGCTGCAAAGCGCGGGTGACCTGGAGCGGTTCCAGCGGCTGCAGGCGGATCAGGCGATCGAGCGTGGCGGCGGCTTGGGACGCGGCTTCGCCCGCGGCCGTCGCGAGCGATGCGGCGGAGGCCTTGAGGGTGTTGCTCTCGATCTGCGGCGCCTGTGAGATCTGCTGGGCCCACGCGCTGATGTCGGAGAACGCACTCGAGGCGTTGGTCAGGAGCTGGCTCGCGGCGAGTTGCGCCTGGTCCGAAGCCGGCAGGGCGGTGCCGGCGACCTCGTTGGCGAGCGCGGTCTCCACGGTCTGTCGCGCTTCAGCAGCCTCGTCGGCCATGGACCGCATGTTGATCAGGAACGCCTCGATCTGGCCCCCGACGAACTCGCTGGCCGCCTGGGCGGCGTCTTCGGTCCGATCCGATAGGCGACGCAGGTCCTGCTCCGTGCGCTCGAGGCCGCTGACGGTGCGCTCGAGGGTCTCGCGGTGCGTGCGGATCTCGTCTTCGGCGTAGCCGGCCATGAGACCGACGACCCGCTCGAACTCGTCACGGGCCTCGGCGGTCGAAGTATCGATGATCGAGTAGGAGACGTTCGGCGACTGCTGGGAGTACTCGCTGAGCAGGTCGCGAACGCGCTGAACCGATCGGGGATCGGCAACACCCTCGCGCCCGAGGTTGACGACCACCACCACCTCTACTGGCATGTCGAGGTTGCTCAGAAGCTGCGTCGTTCGATTCGAAAGCGTGTACGAGCGGGTCGACGTGAGGTCGAAGCGCGTGGCGGTGCGTTCGCCGATGACACCGATGAACAGCGCGATCGCCGCGGCGGCGCTGATGAGGATGGCGGTCATCGCCCCGTAGCGGGTACGACGGATGCCGGCGGTGGGTTTGGGTTTGGTCGTCGGCTTTACCATCAGCGCCACCTCCGTGACTCGACCCCGACCACACTCAGCACGACGAACAGCACGACGATCGCGAGGAAGAACGCGGCGTGGCTGGTGTCGAAGACACCCTTGGCGAAGTCGGCGATACGCAGGTTGATCGAGAGGCCGAAGAGCAGCGAACGGAGCGGATCGTCCACGCGTACCGCCACGTTCTGGCTGCTCACGAACGCGAGCAGCACGAAGAAGAACAGCGTCGAGAGGAACGCAACGATCTGGTTTCGCGTCAGCGATGAGAAGAACAGACCGACCGCGAGGTAGCACGCGCCGACAAGGATCAGTCCGAGGTACCCGGCGAGGATCGGGCCGTAGTCCGGGCTGGCGAGCAGTTCGATCACGCCGACATGAGCGAGGGTCGGGAGCAGCATCGTGACGAGGAACGCGAGTGCCGCGAGGTATTTGCCCATGACAATATGCCAATCAGAGATCGGCGCGGTCATGAGCGACTCGATCGTGCCCGAGCGGAGTTCTTCGGAGAGCAGACGCATCGAGATCGCCGGGGCCACGATCAGAAGAAGCCAATGCGAGAGGCTGAACAGATCTCGCATTGTCGCGGGCTGACCCGGGATGATGGTGTCGGACGCGAACAGTCCCGATAGGAAGAGGTAGAGCGCGATGACCAGCCACCCGATCGAGGATCGGAAGAACGAGGCGTACTCGCGCCAGGCGACCGTGAACGTGGCACCCATCAGGCGGCCTCGCTTTCCGGCTTGCTCTGCTCGGAGACCTTGGCGGTGGCCTTGTCGGCCTGCTCGACCAGGCGGATATAGAGCGCTTCGAGCGTCGCTGTGGCGGGGCGGAGGGACCGCACGGTCAGGCGGAGTTCGTGGCAGGCGTCGCCGATGATCGCACCCGGGTCATCCGCGGACTTCTCGACGATGACCCGAAGGGCGTGCCGCCCGTCTCCGGAGCGACCGTTCGGATCGGTCTCGACCCGCTCGATGCGAGGCATCGCCGCGAGGGCGGTCTTCGGGTTTCCATCCGTGCCGCGGACTTCCAGGGAGAAGCCCTGTTTCTGGGCGAGATCGCGGAGCAGGTCATCGGCCGAGCCGTCGGCCTGGATCTGGCCTCGGGCGAAGATCAGCAATCGGTCGCAACTCTTCTCGACCTCGGGCAGGATGTGGGAGACGATGAGCATGGTGTGGTCGCCGGCGAGTTCGCGGATAAGTTGGCGGGTCTCGGCGATCTGGGCAGGGTCGAGCCCTGAGGTCGGCTCGTCAAGGATGAGCACCGGCGGGTCGTGGAGCATGGCCGCGGCGAGGCCGACGCGCTGGCGATAGCCCTTGGAGAGCTGGCCGACACGTCGGGAGCGGACATCGTCTAGCCAGCACCGGGAGATCGCCCGATCCATGCCCGCTTTCCGGGCCTTGCCGGAAAGACCGAACAGGCGCGCGCGGAACGCGAGAAAGTCGGTCACGCGCATTTCCGGGTAGAGCGGGTTGGACTCGGGCAGGTAGCCGAGTCGGCGGCGGACCTTCAGGGACTGGTCGATGCTGTCGAGACCATCAACCCGGACGGATCCCCGGGTTGGTGGAACCGTCCCGGTGATCATGCGGATGGTGGTGGACTTGCCCGCGCCGTTTGGCCCGAGCACGCCGACAACGCTTCCCTTTGGAACCGAGAAACTGACGCCTCGGACGGCGTACACCTTCCCGAAGGACTTGTGAACGTGGTCAACTTCGATCATGGTGAGGAATTATCGTCCCGGTTCAGAGAAAATGTTCGATCGGTACGATGTAGTGAACTGGAGAATGCCCGTCCCGCCTCAAAGTGCAGACGCGAGACCGGCACCGCACCTGCCCAGCAGCACGCTAGCGTAAACGATCGGGGCTCCTGAGTCTGCACATGCGACCGCACGCTTCTCAACCGACTGACGAGCAACGCCGGCTGGACCGGCCGAAGCTGCTGATCGTCGAGGGTTCCGGGTTCGACGCGTCAGAGGCGGAAAAGATCCTCGAAGATCGCTTCGAGATCGTCCGAACCACCCCGGGCGAGGCCATGAACTCCCTTCGTTCGAGCGATGCCCGGGTCATTCTGGCGGCGACGGGCGACTTTCTGCCTCTCGAACGCTCGATTCTGATGAACCAGTCGTCGATGATGCTCAATTCCATCGGCGAGGGCGTCTGCCTGATCAACCGCAACGCCGAGATCGTCTGGGCGAACGAGCGCTTCACGCGATATCAGCAGCTGATTTCCAGGGATCTGGCAGAGCTCGCCCGAAAGACCCTCAGTTCCTTCGACGAATCGCTCCCGAGCGACGACGCCGATGAGCCGCCCCAGCCCGAGCGACTCTCCTTCAAGGCCGAGGACGAGGACCGGTACTTCGACTGCCTCGTGACCCCGTTCTTCGACGCGACCGCGGCTCCGGGCGACACGGGGCCGAAGGTGACGCACCTCGTCGTCGCCCTGCGCGATATCACCTCGCGCGAGCTCCTCCGCTCGCAGATGGATGCGCTGGACAAGGCCGGTCGCGAGATGATGCACCTCGACGCGGACACCATCAAAGGGCTGCACGCCGCAGGCCGGTTGAGCCTGCTGGAGCAGCGGGTCAACGCCTTTGCGCGCAAATTGCTCAACTTCGATCACTTCGCGGTCCGGCTGCTCGACGAGCAGACCGGCGAACTGAAACTGATCATGTCTTCGGGCATGCCACGCGAGGCGACCGAGATCAAGCTCTATAGCAGGCAGGAGGATCAGGGCATCTCCGGTTATGTCGCGGCGACGGGCGAGTCGTACATCTGCAACGACGCCGCGGCCGACCCGCGCTACGTCTTCGGGCTCGATCAGGCCGGTTCCTCTCTGACTGTGCCGGTCCAGCTCTATGACAAGCGGATCGGGATCTTCAACGTCGAGAGCGAGCGCGTGAACGCATTCACGGAGCGGGATCGGCAGTTCGCTGAGATCTTCGCCAGCTACCTCGCCATGGGCCTGCACACGCTGAACCTCCTTCTCGTCGAGCGCTACACGACGCGCGAGGATACCAGCGGCACGATGCAGGGCGAACTGAGCGCACCGCTGAACGACCTCGTGCTTGAGGCGGAGTACCTGAAGGAGCAGGCCGCCGAGAACCCGGACCTTCTGGAGCACATCGAGCGGATCCTCAAGGATGTCGCGTCGATCCGCACACGGGTGAAAGACGTGGCAGAGGGCCCCCGATCGCTGCTCGGGGTCGATGAGGAACTGCGCTCGCGTCGGTACGACCCCGTGCTGGGGCAACGCCGGGTGCTCGTGGCGGACAACGAACAGCGGATCGTTGAGACGGTGCGCGATGTGCTCCGCAATCGCGGGGCGATCGTGTCGACCTCGGGCTCCGGGGAAGCCGCGATCAAGGAAATCCGTCGGGTAGCCGCCGCCGGGGAGCGGTTCGACCTGGTCATCTCGGACATCAACCTCGGCGATGTGACCGGCTACGAGATTTTCGCCGAGGCGAAGAAAGCCGACGAGGACGTCCCGGTCATCCTCATGACCGGCTTCGGCTACGACCCGCACCACTCGATCGTCCGCGCGAGCCAGGAGGGCCTCCAGTGTGTGCTCTTCAAGCCGTTTCAGGCCGAGACGCTGGTCGATGAGTGCCGCAAAGCCATCGCCGAGCCGAACGCGTGCGAGGGCGACGACGGCGGCTGATGGCTGCCTCAGCGACGGCGCTCGGCACGGAGCGTGCGCGGTTTTCCTTCCAGATCGTTGAGGATTGTCGCCCGGTCCAGCAGCGGGTTCGCCTGCGCGAGACGGAGGACCGCGTCCGCGCACGAACTGGCGATCTCGACGAGCAGCAGACCACCGGGCTTGAGCAGTCGCGGTCCTTCCTCGATCAGCGGGCGGACCAGGTCCAGCCCATCCGCACCGCCACGAAGGGCGAGATCGGGCTCCTGGCCCTTGACGTTCCGACCCATCTGGTCCGGGTCGTCCCACTCGTGATCAGGGATGTAAGGCGGGTTCGAGACCAGGTAATCCAGCGCACCACGTCCCGAATCCGCGGCTTTGGCGATGCCGGGATACTCGATCAGCGGCTGGAGCAGATCGCCGTGGAGCGGCTTGAATCGGTCGCCAATTCCGAGCAGTTCGGCGTTCTCGGTAGCCAGGGCGAGCGCGTCCTCGCTGACATCGGTTGCGAAGGCCTTCGCCCCCGGGATGTTCCGAAGCAGCGCGAGCGCGATGCAGCCGGAACCGGTGCCGATATCGGCGAGCAGGATGCCCGAGCCGTCCGCGGGCGCCGATGGGGTCGGTTCTTCTGCCGGAACGCCGTCCTCCGACGATGCCGCGCTCTCCGCTCCAGACTCCGCCGTTTGGGTGTCGCCGCCGAGCGGCTTGGTCGCGCCGAACGTCACCTTGCCGAGCCGCCCGGTCCGTCGGGCGTGCTGGATGACTTCCTCTGGGATGATCTCGGTGCAGGGGCGAGGAATCAGGGCTCGCCGATCGACCTTCAGGTCCAGCCCGAAGAACGACCACTCGCCGATGAGGTACTGCACCGGTTCGTGAGCCAGTGCGCGGGTGACGAGCGACCGAAGCGTTGCCAGTTCATCCGGACTCGCCGGGCGGTCCGGGGCGATGTACAGGTCCATCCGGCGGCAATCCAGAACGTGCTCGAGCAAGATCTCCGAGGAGCGACGCGTCTCGTCAAGACCCTTCGATTCGAAGGCCTTCTGCATCCATTCGAGCAGGCGGCGGGTGGTCCACTGAGTGTTCGGTGCGGCGGTCGTGTCTCCCATGACCGGCAGTCTAGCCGTTTCATGGGGGCTATCATGGGCCAGAGTGAGTCGGCCCGCTCGCGAGGGCCGCCGATCCTGATGAGAGAAAGCAGACCGATCATGCCAGCCGAAACGGGCCACATGCGAGCAGAACTCGGAACCGTCATCGATGCCGTTGTCAAAGAGCTCGAAGCCAGCGATGCGTTCGAGAACGTCGGCATCGCCGATGAGGGCAAACCGGACCATGTCCTCCTGATCGCGGTGGCCAAAGACACGCCCGAGCCGGTCTTCTATCGGCTCGAAGTCGTCGACGGGCTGCTCGCCGTGAGCTGGTGCTCGCCGGACCGCTACATCAGCCAATCGATCGAAACCGACGTGCTCTGGACCGGCGACGACCTCGACGACCTCATCGA
>CAXAVQ010000085.1:0-8768 GCA_963971985.1 uncultured bacterium | reverse complement strand
TCAGCACTTCCACACCGCGATCCAGCAGACCCGCGGCGAGGCCCGTCTCGGCGCTGACGCCAACGGCGAACGCGCTGGCGGACAGGCCGATGGCCCATTCGCGGACGCCGAGGCCGTTCGGAGCGAGCGGGGCGAGCACGGCGATCTGCACGATGGCGGCCATCGCGAGAGCCCCCTCGAACGAGACGCTGCCGCCGACGATCCAGACCGACGCGACGTATCGCGACGCCCAGACCGCCAGTTCGAGCGTGCGCAACGCGAAGACCGCGCCGAACCGCCAGCGGTGGGGATGTCCGGAACCGCGAGCGAACACGATCGCCAGCACCGCACCGATCGGGATACCAGCCAGACCGAGGGCAATCGCCCCGGCGCCGGTCGCGCCGAGCGGCTTGGCGACACCAAGGAGCATGGCGGCCATGACCGCCGCCGCGAGTCCGGAGAGCACGCCGGCCTCGACGATCACCCTGGCCGAATCTTTCACCGGGATGCGATTGACGGCGCGGTGGTAGGCGACGCGGGTCATCATGCCCGGCCAGAGGGGCAGGTAATTGAGCAGCCACGCCGCGAGGATGAGTGAGTTCATCTCCGTGAGCGTGACCGTGCCGTACCGGCGCGTAAGCACATAAAAGTTCGCGGCGGTGAGGAATGGGGTGATCAGGATGCTCAGGGCGAGCGCGACGAACGCGAGCGGTGGGGCGTGCCGGATAGAGCCGGCGACCTCGCGCAAGGCATCACCCCTGCTGGCGATTGCGGTGATCGCGGCGCCCAGCAAGAGCAGACCGACAATCGCTCCGGCGATGCGTACGGTCCGACGCGTCGCCTTGCTGCGCGTGGGCCCGGTCATTTGTCGCCGGGTGTGTCCAGCAGGCTTTCGTCGACCCCGAAGGCCGGTTCGTCGGGCTGCTGGTTCGGGTCGATCCCGGTCTGGTCCGGCGAGGTCGCGAACCCGCTTTCTTCGAGGATCTGCGCGAGTACGGCGCCGAACTCGGCGAGCGTCGGGTCCGCGCTCTCCCGCGCGATGCGGATCAGATCGTCGTCGGCGCCGCGTGTGAGCGAGACGAGCGCGGCGCTGAGCAAGAGCTGCGCCGGGACCGAGTCGAGCGAGGCGGAACCGGTCAATCGATCGGAAGCGATCGTGCGGAGTTGGCGTCGCAGGTCGTCATCGGTGTTGAACATGCCCAGCTCGTTGAGCCGGAGGATCAGCAGGCTGAGCTGCGTCGGCGACAGCGTCTGCGCGCGTGATACGAGCGCTTCGCGCAACGCTGCGGCTTCCGGGTCCGCCGAAGCGCCGCGTTTGCTCAGCTGGGAGGTCGCGTGCAGCAGGGTCTTGGCGAGTTCGGCCCCTTCGCTGGCGCTGAGGCGCTCGGTCAGAACCGCAGCGCCGACGCGCGGCAGTTTCATGCGCAGGATCCGATCGGTCTCGGTGCTCATCGACATCGGCCCGGCGGTGAAGCCCTGGCTCGGCTGATCCGAGCCGGTGAGGCGCGGGGCCTGGATGAACCCTTGGGCGATGCTCCACTGCACTTCGACCCGCTCGGTCAGATCCCGGTCGATGATCTCACCGGCGTTGCCGCGACCGGCCCAGATCGGGACGACGATCGTCTCGTTGGCTTCCAGCCTGAGCACGCGATCGATGTCGACGACTTCGAGCAGCCGGCGTGTCGCTCCGGAGACCTGTTGGAGGATGAGCGGTTGGATGCGAGCGGCCACTTCGTCGGGGAGCGGCTGGCCCTCGGGGATGCGGAGTTCGCGCCTGGCCTGCCTGGTGACCGCGTCGCGGATCAGGCTGACGTACGGTTCGCCTTCGATCTCGATGCGCGGCGTCAGGAGGAAGCGGCTGTTGATCGGGCTGTCGGGCCCGACCGCGATCGGGCGTCCGGCGGTGTTGGCGAGCCGGAGCACCAGGCTCATCTCGTCGAGCGCTCCGAGCTCGTTCGATTCGGCCCGGACCGACATCCCCATGAACTCGCGTGGCGAGCGCGTCATCCGTTCCAGCCACGGTGCAAAGCTCAGCGCGTAGGAGTTCAGTTCCTCGATGTACGCCGGAGTCCTGGGCTCGCGCCCGGTGATCGTCGCGATGCGGTCTTCCGCGACGCAGGCCAGGGCGGTCTGCGGGAAGCGCAGACGCAGCTCGTCGAGCCGTTTCACGGCCTCGTCGGTGTTGCCGGTCTTGAACTCGACGGTCGCGAGTGCGTACAGGGCGCTCGCGTCGGACTCGGCGAGCGGCGTCAGCACCTCGCGGGCCGTTTCGAACTCCCCTCGGTTGGCGGCGATCCACCCTCGATAGCGGTCGACGGCGTCCTGCTCGAGCATCTCGTCGCCGAGCGCTTCGAGCAGCGTGTTCAGCCGCTCTTCGGCCGAGTCGGTCGAGGTCTCGGTCGCGAGCAGCAGCCAGATGGATTCGAGGGCGAGGTTGACCTCGAACAGGCGTTTGGTCTGTTCGTCGAGCTGGTCGCTGGCGCGGACCCGGTTGAGGATGTCGCGGGTCGAGAGCAGGAAGCGCGTAACGGCTTCGTGGAGCGGGTTGATGTCGCGGCTCTGGCGTGCCCGCTGCTGGGCGACCGCTTCGATCGATTCGGCGGACGCGTCGGGGTTGTCCGCGCGGACCGCGGCGCGGAGCTCGTCGGTGACCGGCGGCGCAGGGATGTAGCCGTCGAGTTCGTACGGGTCCGGGTTGCTGATGTACTCGTCGCGCCGGACGGGGCGCTGCGTGAAGGCGAGTTTCGCGCGCTCGGCTTCGGGCTGGGCGAGCAGGACGAGCGCCCGCATGCGTTCGAGCTGGTGCGGGAGCCACGGGAAGCTGGTCTGGTTGAGGGCTTCCTGCATCTGGGCCTGGGAGAGGCCCTGCTTGCGCATCTGCTGGATCTCGCCGACGAATCGGGATTCGATGTGGCCCTGGGCGTCGGCGATGAACGAGAGCACCTCGCGCGGGCCCTTCGTCTGCCATGTGGTGAGCAGGTAATCGTTGACGAGGGCTTCGTTGAACAGCGACGGCTCGGTCAGGTAGGCCCGGCTCATGAAGTCCGCGCCGTTGGCCCCGAGCAGGTCGCGCATCCGATCGAGGTAGCGCTGCGCGCCCCGGTAGGCGCCGCTCGAGAGCAGGTCGATCGCGGCGTTCTCGTACGCGCCGACGTCGAGCGGGTCGGCCTGGAGGACGTTGGCGATCAGTTCGAACCGCTCGACGCGCGAATCGACGTAGGGCATCATCACGCTCGCGTAGAGTGCGGCGGCGTTCTTGTTGGTGGCGTCGAGCAGCGTGGATTCGGTGAGCAGCTCGAAGAAGGCCTGGTCGTCGCCGTCCTCGCGCGCGAGCAGTGCCGCGTCGAGGGCGAGGCGCGAGCGGACCGTGGCGCGCAGGCCGCTCCCCGCCGGACCGAGCAGGCGGGCGTACGCGTCGCGCCGCTCTTCGACGGTGTTGAGCCGACCGATCTGGGTGTCGATCAGGCGGAGCTGGGCGATGGTGTCGCGCGGGTCGAGCCGGACGAGCCGGCGGGTCGCCTCGATCAGGCGCGGGGCGTCGTCGGCGGCGGTCCACGCCTCGATCTCGTTGCGCAGCAGTTCCGCGTCGTCGGGGTGAGAGCGACGGGCGAGGTTCAGCCCGAGCGCGGTCAGCCGGTAGTCGGTGATCGTCGGCTCGGTCAGGTTTCGGGTGCGGCGCAGGACCGTGCGCGCCAGCAGGTTGCTGGCGGCGCGGGTGACCATCGCTTCTTCGGCGCGCAGCTGGTCGGCGTTTCGTGGCGCCTCGGTGGGGCGTCGGGCGTCCTGGGCCAGACCGGTCGTCGTCCCGGCGAACGCCAGAAACAGGCTCGCGAGGGCGGTCGCGACGGGGCCGACGCGTCGGGCCGTTCGGGGGCGGGTGTGGGCATTGGTCATGGCGTGGCGTCCTGCGAGTCCGGCGTGGCGGGGTCCGTGCGCTTCGGCGCGACCCGTTCAGAATAGATCACGCGGCGGACATGAGCAGGAACAAGCCCGAAAGCCCGAGGCCGAGGACGAAGATCCCGGCGGTCGCCTGCTCCAACAGATCCGACAGGACGCGCCGGCGCCGGGGGAAGACGCGGTCGGCGACGATGTACATGAACAGGAACTCGCCGGCGGCGATGGAGGCGATGCCGAACCACAGGGCCGACTCGCGCGGGATCTCTGGCCATGGCGAGACCGCGAGTTTGACGCCCATGAGAATGAGGGTGATCGCCCAGAGCGTGCCCATCGCCATCAGACCGATGCGGATGCAGATTTCACGTAGTTGCACACGGGTCTCCGTGGGTGGTCGATTCTGTCCACAATCTGTCCACTGCCGGTGCATACCATATCGGACGTTGCGGCGGATGCCTAGCAGAAATGCTGGCCTTGTGTTTTGCCTTGTACGAAGTGGGGGTTATCGCGTTGTTTGACGGTTTTGGCCCGTCGCTGATAGGTTTGCGTGCCCGGTCTCAGCCGATTTGGCCGGATGCCGAAACCGGCGCGTCCGGTCGTGCGTAGTCTGCGCTCAGGTCGCCTGTTCGGGCGGCACCCCTTTGGTCATGCGTTGCGATCCCGTCGCGACGCCCATCATTCTGGAACCGATCCGTGGCGAACCCCGCAACTCTGAGTCGTTTCGTTTCTCTCGCCTTGCGTGTGCCCGCCGCGATGTCCTCGGTCGGAGCGTCGGTGGTCGTTTCGGCCCTGCTGCTCGGCCCGGTCCCGGCGTCGGTCGCTCAGAACCTGCCTCCGGTGACGACCGAGCGCCTGAGTTCCTCGCAGCAGGCCGATGTGCGTGAGTACGTGCAGAGCCGGCTTGAGACGCTGCAGTCCGGTGACGCGTCGAGCCCTGCGTCCTCGCAGGCACGGCGCGAGCTGATCGATCCGATGCGCAACCGAGACACCTCGGTGGCGATGCGTCAGGCGTTTGCGCAGGCGGCGTCGGAGCAGCTCGAGGCGATGGTGCGTTCGAACGACGATCAGGTCGCGGTTTCGGCGCTGCTGATCGCCGGGAACATCGCTGATCGCGCGAGTTTGGTGATTCTCGAGACAGGACTGGACGACGATCGCGAACCGGTGCAGATCGGTGCCGCGGCCGGGGCGAAGGCCATGCTCCGTGCCACCAGCGGGCGTCTGGGCGGGGCGCAGGCCGAGCGCCAGGAGCGCGTGCAGCAACTTCTCGCCGACACACTCGGTCTGACCAAGAGCGGTCACGTCGCCCAGAGTCTGATCGGGGCGCTGACCGCGCTCCCGGGCGATCCCGCGTTCATGTCGGTTTCGGGGCGACTGATCGCCGAGGCCATGGCCGGTCAGGCGGGTCTGCGCCGTCGCGGCGTGCCTGTTCATGAGGCTGAGCAGAGGATCGCCGATGGTTGGGCCGGTGCCATGGAGCGGGCGATCGCCGCTCAACTCGCGTTTCAGCGCTCGGCCGCGATCGCGGGACTGGACATCGATCGCGAGACACAGCGCCAGGGGGTCGAGCTCGCCGGCATCGCGCTCTCGCTGGTTCGTGACGCGCTGGACCACCGGATGGCCAGCGGCGAATCGGACGAGCAGGTCGAGGCGTTCATGGCCGAGCACAACCGGCTCATCTCCGCCGCGGAGACGCTGCTCATCCTCGTTGAATCGAATTTCACGGCCCGGACGGATCGCCAGCAGGTGATGTCCGGTCTGATCGGGCGGGGCGATGCCGACGGGCTGATCGAGGCGATCAACGTCTGGGTCGGCGAGCGAGGCGTGCTGACGGGTGCGCCGTTCTCCTTCCCGGCGTCCACCTTCGGGAACTGAACCGCGAGATCGACTCCGATTGGCCGCCGCCGATACGCTCCCGGGCGGTAAGGTGGTGGTATGCAGAAGATCCTCGCCATTTTCTTCATCCTCTTCGCGATCCTCGCGGCGACGGTGATGTCCGACCGTCCGCTGCCCGAAGCGGAGCTGACGATCATCAATCGGACGGAGTTCAACACCGTCGATCCGCAGCAGATGAGTTACAACCACGATCTGCGCCTCGCGTACTCGATCTACGAGGGGTTGGTCCGCTGGGACAACGAGAGCGAGGATTTCGACATCATCCCCGCCGCGGCGCGGTCGTGGACGGTTTCGGACGACTACCTGACGTATACGTTCGAGATCGAACCGACGGCGAAGTGGTCCAACGGCGACCCGGTTCGCGCGTCGGACTTCGTGTACGCGTGGCGCCGGGCGCTGCTTCCGGATTCCGCCGCCGATTACACGAAGCTGTTCTTCTCGATCAAGAACTCCGAGGCGTTCTTCGAGTTCCGGGCGGACCAGCTGGAGGAGTACAGCGACCGTCCGGCGTCGGAGCGGACGCCGGAGGCGGCGAAGGCGCTGTTCGACGAGGCGATGCGATGGTTCGACGAGAATGTCGGGCTGCGGGCGCTGGACGATCGAACGCTCGAGGTGACGCTGGAGCGCCCGATCAGTTACTTCCTCGACCTGTGCGCGTTCGGCACGTTCAACCCGGTGCACCCGCCGACGCTGGAGAAGCACACGCGGATTGACCCGGCGAGCGGTGCGCTGCGTTTCGACAGCGCGTGGACGAAGCCGGACCGGATCGTGACCAACGGGCCGTACGTGCCGACCGTGTGGCGGTTCAAGCGGGAGATGTTCCTTGAGCTGAACCCGCATTACTGGAACCCCGACATCGTGCAGTCGAAGACGGTCAAGATCCTGCCGATCAACGACCCGAACACGAGCGTGCTCGCGTACCAGACCGGGCTGGCGGACTGGAACACCGATGTGACGGTGGACTTCATCGCGGACATGCTGGCCGAGAAGGCGGAGGGTGGCTTCGAGGACATCCACGCGTTCTCGACGTTCGGGACGTACTTCTGGTCGTTCAACTGCACGCCGACCCTGCCGGGCGGGCGTCGCAACCCGTTCTACGATGCCCGGGTACGCCGTGCGTTCACGATGGCGGTGGACAAGACCGCGATCGTGGAGAACGTGAAGCGCAGCGGGGAGAAGGTTGCGAAGCTGTTCATCCCGCCCGATTCGATCCCCGGCTTCGACAGCCCCCCGGGCCTGCCCCACGACCCGGCGGCGGCCCGCGCGCTGCTCGCCGAGGCGGGCTGGATCGATCGCGATGGCGACGGCGTGCCCGAAGACGAGCGCGGCGAGCCGTTCCCGACCGTGGAACTGCTGTACTCGACCGGCTCGTACCACGACAAGATCGGCCTTGCGATGGGCGGCATGTGGAAGCGCGAGCTCGGGATCAACACGAAGCTGGTCGGCAAGGAACTGAAGATCTATCGCGACGACCTGAAGGTTCAGAACTTCATGATCGCGCGGGGCGGCTGGTTCGGCGACTACGGCGACCCGACGACCTTCCTCGATCTGCACAAGACCGGCAACGGCAACAACGATCGCGGCTATTCCGACCCGGTGTTCGACGAGCTGCTCGAGCGGGCATCGGTGACGGTTGATCCGGAGGAGCGGATGGCGATCCTCGAGGAGGCCGAGCGGTACACGATCATGGAGACGGCGCCGATCCTGCCGGCGTGGCACTACAACTACTACTACCTGTACAAGCCGCCTTACGACGAGAACGGGCGTCCGAACCCGGGTGGGCTGGAGGGCATCTCCGATCACCCGCGCCTGGTGCAGTATGTCTGGAAGCTGCGGGTGGTGACCGAGGAAGACCTGGCAGCGTGGGAGGCGGCGCAATGATTTCGATGATTCTGCGCCGTTTGGCGATCCTTCCGGTGGTGCTTCTGATCATCTACACCGTCACGTTCCTGCTGGCGTGGTCGCTGCCGGGCGAGGCGGCGCTGAACAACCCGGACGGGCGCGAGCCGCCGCAGGCGGTGCTCGACGCGATCAACGCGCAGTACAACCTCGACAGCGCGCCCGAGTTCTACGTGCAGTACCTGTACAACGCCTCGGGCCTGCACTGGGTGGTTGATCGCCTCAACGGCGGGGACATCAGCCAGACGAAGGTGTTCGACCTCGGGCCGTCGTTCCGCAACGCGGACTGGAGCGTGAACGAGATCGTCGCGGACTCGCTGCCGGTGTCGATCGTGCTCGGTCTGAGCGCGATCTTCATGGCGGTGGTGATCGGGCTGATCGCGGGCATGATCGGTGCGGTCAAGCCGAACTCGCTGGCCGACCTGGGCACGCTTGTGATCGCGCTGGTCGGCATCAGTCTGCCCAGTTTCGTCATCGGTACGGTGCTGCTGATCGCCTTCCCGGTGTGGCTGGGGGTGGGTAGCGTCGGCAAGTGGGGCGGGATCGGCGACATCTTCCTGCCGGCGTTTTCGCTGAGTCTGCCGTTCGCGGCGTACATCGCGCGCCTGACGCGCATGGGCATGATCGATGTGCTCAACGCCGACTTCATCCGCACCGCGCGGGCGAAGGGCGTGTCCCGGCGCCAGGTGATCCTCAAGCATGCGCTGAAGAACGCTTTCCTGCCGGTCCTGAGCTACCTCGGGCCGGCGACGGCCTTTGCGATGACCGGTTCGTTCGTGGTTGAGCGGGTGTTCAACATCCCGGGCATGGGCCAGCACTTCGTGGACGCGGTCCAGGCCAAGGACCTGTTCCTGATCATGGGCGTCACGCTGGTCTTCGCGACCATCCTGATCCTGCTGAACCTGATGGTGGATGTGCTCTACCGCTGGGTTGACCCGCGGATCGAGTAGCGCCCGTCGGTCGAGCGGGGTCAGTCTTCCGGGGTGTAGCCCGACTGGCGCTTCGATTCTTCCAATTCGGCGCGGTTGCCGGCCGAGTGGGGCGGCACCTCCAGCGGATCGGTGCCGGCGGACTCGCCCGCGCCGGTTTCCACGACGCCGATC
>CAXAVQ010000084.1:0-8850 GCA_963971985.1 uncultured bacterium | reverse complement strand
CCGCTGAAATGCTCTGCCCGACGGCGATCGGAGAAGTCTCGCAGAACCTCGATCTGCCGCGGCTGAATGACGGCGCGTATCGCACGTTCACCGCCGAGGAACGGGACGAACTGATCGAGAAGGGCTACAACACGAACTACACCCAGGCGTGGTACGCGGCGTTTTCCGAAGCGAAGGACTACCGGAACCTGAGCCTCGATCCGAAGCGGACCAGCGGCGTGCGCGGCCCGCTGACCACGCAGTTCGCCTCCCGCGCGAACCCTTCGATGGTGCCGATGCTCGCGACCGCTCGCGGTGATATCGACGAGGTCGCGGTTGTGCAGGGTCGACAGGTCTACCTGACCAAGGCGCTGACAGACGGCCCGCTGCCGCGACCGGACCAGTGGGGTCGGCAGGACTACACCGACTTCGGGCCAGCGCACGGGGCCCGGCGCTCGATCATCGGCAAGTCCAACGAGAACACCGTCGGCAACTTCGGCTTTGCGGACGGGCACGTCGCCTCGTTCCAGGACACCTCGGGAGGCCCGGACGGGGGCCCGGACGGCGAGTTCGGGTACGTCTTCTCCAACGGCTTCCGCCTCTACAACGACGAGATCGAGGGCAAGGTCTTCGGTGGAATCATCTCGACCGGCGACCACCTCGCGCCGCCGACATCGCCCTGATCCGCGCGAACCAGAACCATGGCGTGACGCGAGGGCGCGCCGACTGTGCACACGCAACCGATCGACGCAGAGCGCGATCCATTCATCAGGAGAGAGACATGATACGGACGAATCGTCTTGCGATCGACGCTGGCGCGCTGCTCGCCTGCGCTGGAGCCGCCAGCGCGCAGGTCGTGATCACCGAGGTGTTCGAGAATCCGCCCGGCAGTTCGACCAACAACGACACCCGCTGGGAATACATCGAGATCCACGGACGCCCGGGCATGGACCTGACCGGCTACGCCGTCGCCTGCATCAAGGGCGGCAACGTGGACGCCTCGTTCAACCCGCCCTACCCGCTGATCCCCGGCAACGTCGAGATCGACGAGGCATTCAGCCTCGACGGCTACTCCATCGGCTGCGACGGCTTTTTCGTGATCGGCAACGACAAGGATTTTCTGACCGGCGTCGCCAGTTTCCTCGAACCGAACCCGGACTTCATCCCGTCTCAGCCCGACGGCCCCGACAACAAGCGGTTCCTCAACGGCGGGCTGTTCACGACGCTCCACATCGACAATCCCAATGACACGGTCGGCAACCTGTCGAACGACGACTCGTCGACGTACGTGCTCGTGCGCCGGCGCCCGGGCTTCACGGTCGTGGATGGTCAGGCCGTATACGGGGCCGGGTACTCTTTCTGGAAAGACACGTCGGTCGATGTGAACTTCGACAGCGAACTCGACTGGGGCACGGAGGTCAGCGCCCCCGGTTTCGACGGACCGACGCAGGTCGAGGCGATCCAGATCGTCGACGAGGTGGCCTGGTCCGACAACGGGGGCAAGGAGTACACACGACGCGAGCAGCACGAAATCTCCGACACGCCCGGCTTCAACCCCGATCTGATCGCCCGGGTTAACTTCTACCTTGACAACCCCGAACTGGGCCACCGGTTCAACGCTGACGGCGAACTCCGCTTCACCCGCATCGCCGACGAAGAATGGGTCTACGGCGATCTGCCCGAGGACTACGCCACCCCCCGCCTCTTCGATCCGGAACGGACCAAGGGCCCGACCGACCCGAACGGACCGGAGTACGACGGCTCGTGTAACCCGGATGATCCCGATTCCCCCTGCGACCCCGTTCCCGGCGGCGGGCTGCTGTTCGACGACTTCGACTTCACCGGCTTTCAGTTCACGCCCGCGGGCTTCAACGACCACCCGACCAACCCGGCGATCCGGCAGTTCCGCTTCGAGTTCGCCGGCTGCGATGGCCAGCCGCTCCACGGCGGAATCGACTTCCCCACCGGCGACTTCAACTTCGACGGCGTCGTGGACTCGGCCGATCTCACGTTGATCACCGATCGACAGGGCGCGACGCTCGACGACACGGTCACGGAGGTCTACGACAACGGAACGCCCGATGACTCCTCCGACGACTACACCGTCGAGGTGTACCGCTGGCAGGTCCGAGGCTTCCAGCAGACCCTGATGATGCTCGAGATGGACATGACCGACGGCACCGATGGCGCCAACGCCCCGGAGATCACCGAGGCGGACGTGCAGGCGGTCGCCGACCTCGTCGGACCGTCCTGCGAGGGTGATGTCAGCGGCGACGGCGAGACCAACCTCGCCGATCTCAACCTCGTGCTCGCGAACTTCGGTACCCAGAACTCGGAGGGCGACGCGGACGGGAGCGGCACGGTCGATCTCGCGGACCTGAACCTCGTTCTCGCGAACTTCGGCTGCGAGTAAGCCTCCCGAAGAACACTGTTCAACCGAAGCCAGCCCCTCCGGGCTGGCTTTTTCATGCGTGGAACGAGCGGGCTCGGCGCATGAAAAAGGCCGCTCCGTTTGGAGCGGCCTTGAGGACGCTTGCTGGTCAATCTGGCGATCAGTCGCAGCTGGTGCCGAACGCCGCGAGAACGAGGTTCAGGTCCGCGAGATCGACGTTGCCGCTGTCGTTGGCGTCGCCTTCGCTCGTGGCCTGGCCGAAGTTCGCCAGCACGAGGTTGAGGTCGGCCAGGTCGACGTTGTCGTCACCGGTCACGTCGCCAACGCACGGCTCGGAATCGCCGGGGCAGTTCGCGAGGAAGGCCTCGAAGACCGCCACGCGATCGCTGACGTCGCCGACCGCTTCGAGCGGCCACGGCAGGAACACAGCGAGAGAGTTCTCGTCGAGCACGACGGTGCCCGCATCGCCCTGGTTGCCAGAGAAGGCGAGTTCGGCGTTGCCGTTGGGGCTCACCACATCGGAGAAGTTGCTCAGGGGCGAATAGCTCAGCGACAGTGCGCCGATGCCCGAGAAGATCGACGAGCCGGTGACCGAGGTCTGGCTCTCGTCGTGATCGATGGGAGTGGCCATGCCGAGGTAGTCGGCCATGAACGCGTTCGGGGTCGTGCCGCTGAAGCCAAGACGGTCGTAGAGGTAGTCCTGCGAGCTCATCAGCAGGCAGCCGCCGGCGTCGAGGAACTGGGCCAGAGCGGCTTCGCCGGCGGCGCCGGGGCCCGCGGCTCCACCGAACTCGTCCCCGGTGAACCAGAGGACGACGGAGTATCCGGCGAGCGTCGCGAAGTCGGGCTCGGTGTCGGAGTTGTTGGTGTCCCAGAGGTCGAAGTCGATGCCCATCTGGTTGAGCATGGCGACGTAGGCGTCCTGACTGTTGGGGCTGTTGTCGTCGTCATCAACGAGCAGGAGCGACGGGACATCGCGGGTCTGGAACGAGCTCACGGCGGAGACGGAGCCGTCGCCGCAGGCGTTGCTCGCGGTCACGCGCCAGTAGTACGTCGTGAGCGAGTCGAGCGTGACGCCGTCGAGTGCGTACTCGGACGATTCGACGTCAGCGGTCGCGACCATGTCGTTGAACGCGGCATCGGTCGCCAGTTCGAACGAGTAGCCCGAAGCCTGCGCCACGTCATTCCAGTCAAAGCTCGGGGCGAGCGACACGCCCGAGGCACCGTTGGACGGTGTCTGCAGGCTCGCCACGCCGGGGACGCCGGAGGACAGGTCGAGCGTGACCGAGGTCGAGCGTTCGAGTCCGGCGGAGTCGCCGAGCACGCTGATGTTGTAGGTGCCGCCGGCGGCCGCGCCGGTGTTGCTGATGGTCAGCGTCGTCGACGAGCCGGGAACGACCGGGTTGGTCGAGAAGCTCGCCGTGGTGCCCGCTGGCTCACCTGAGACCGACAGGGTGACCGGATCGGTGAAGCCGAGGATGGAATCGACGTTGATGGTGTAGACCGCGTCGGACGGAGCGCAGACAACCTGAGTCGAACTCGGCGAGTTGAGGGCGTAGCCGGGCTCTTCGGCGGCGTTGTAGATCACGATCGCGAAATCCTGATCGGTCGCGCTGCCGACGCCGGGGATGCCGTCGGAGTTGATGTTCGCGGCGCGGACAGTGATGTTCGCGGCGGCGGTACCGGCGGGCAGGTAGACGCCCTCGGTGTTGTTGATCATGTCGGGCGAGCCACCGGCGGTGGAGAAGCCGGACGCGCCGATGTTGTTGCCGTAGAAAGTCTGGCCGTTGGCTTCGACCACGAGATCGAGGTCGTTGTTCCATGCCGGCGTCGAGCCGCCGAGGCCGTGCCCGTGGGCGTCGGTCCAGACGAGCATCATGCGCATCGGCTGGTTGGTGTCGAGCGCCGAGATGCTGACGGTCCATTCCTGGCCGGTGGCATCGAAGACCTGCGGGTTGTCGAAGTATTGGGTCCCGAGCGGGTCGGCTGTGACCACGGCCTCGAGGTCCATGCGTCCCCAGCCCTGCTTCGAGTCGAAGGGATGGCCCAAGACACCGCCGTCGGCGTCGAGGTTGCCGGCGAGCGATCGGGCGACGGGGAGGAACGCGGCCTTGATCAACGCGGGGCTGGGCTCGGCGCTCGGATCACCGAGGATGTTGCGGTAGTGCTCGATGAAGACCGCGACGGCACCGGAGACGTGCGGGGAAGCCATCGATGTGCCGCAGAGCAGGGCGTAGCCGGAGCCGGAGGACGATGAGTCCACGCGACAACCGGGGGCGACCATGTGCGGGATGGTTCGACCGTCGAGGGCGGGGCCGTGGGCGGTGTTGGACGACAGGTCGTCGATGTCGAGGATCTGCTGGCCGCCGGAGGTCTGGCCCTTGGTCGAACCGATGTTGAAGATGTTCTTGGCTTCGTCGGGCGAACCCTGTGACGAGGTGCCGCCGTTGCCGTTCATGAACGACAGGACAAAGGTCAGCGGCTGGTTGCCCGGCTCGCTGTCGATCGCGTCGCGGACGCCGATGTCGACCTGCATAGTGTCATCGTCGTAGCCCTGCGGGGAACCCGAGGGGCCCCACGAGTTGCCCGAGAGTAGTGCGCCGTTCTGGCGCGACTCACGCATGAGCTTGAGCATGCCGCCGGGTTGCGTAAAGGTCGGGCTGTACACCTGCTCGCCGATGTTGGCACCGGGGGCGACGCCGAGGGCGCGGAGGAAGCCGAACGAGTCGGTGTTCCCGGAAGCGCCGTCGGCGGCCATGATGCCGGCGGTGTGCGTGCCGTGGCTCGACGATGCGCCGCCACCGGCGGTGTCACCGCTGAAGGGGACCATGCGGTTGGCGAGATCGGGGTGGCTGTCCTGGATGCCGCCGTCCACGTTGGCGATGATCACGCCAGCTCCGCTGAGGTTGACCGAGTTCAGCCAGTCCATATAGCCGGGGAACGCGGCGTTGGAGCCGTCCACGTTGTTGACGTTGATCTGGTTGGTCATCTCACCACGCAGGCCGCCGTCGGTCGGACGGGGCTGGACGGAGTAAACGCCGGGAATCTGGGCGAGGGCGCGGAGCTGATCGCCGCCCACGACCATCGAGGCGATGGCGAAGCGGTCGTTCAGATTGCGAGACTCGACTCCCTTGGCGGCGTATATGCCCAGTTCCTGGGTGATTGCTTCGACGTCGGCGAATCGGGTCATCAGGACGTTGACCTGAATCTTCTCGGCCGGGAGGTTGCGCCAGCGGGGCTGCACCTTGTAGGCCGGGACGAACGAGCCGGTCCAGCGGACCTCGGGCAGGTTGGCGACGGCGTCGCGCGAGGCCGCATTGCCCCACACGATGTAGGTGTTCGGGTAGATGTACTGCATGATCTCGAGACCGGAGGCCTCGAGCGACTGGATCCACTCGGCCTTGGTCGGGCCGTTGAACTGCACGAGGCGGAGATCCTGGCCGTCGCCCGCGCGACTGGCTCCCCAACCGTCGGCGTGGTCGGGCTCGCCGTCGACGAGCGGATCGAAACTGAGTTCGCCCAGACGGAGCGTGAACGGACGCTCGACCTCGTGCGACGGGACGCCGGCGGCGTTCAGCGCTTCGAGTTGAGCCGGGGTCACCTCAAGCCACGAGTAGGACCCATAGTCGATGCTCAGGACGTTGGACAGCGACTGGAGCTGCGCCGGGACCAGGCGCGTATGGTCGACCCGGACGATCTTGTTACCGGACTTGGCGCTGACGCCGAAGTCGGAAGCAGAAGCGACCGAGACTGTACTGCCAGCGGCGAAAATGCACGCCCCCAGCAAAAATGACATAGTGGATGTCCTCACGAACAAACTCCCTTCCAAGAGTCGATAATCACGGAGAAGTGCCCTCACGACTTCCCTTCAAGCCCCCTCCCACGACCACAGCCGCGGGGAACAAGAAGGCCCTCGCCATTCAGTAGACAGCAAGGTCGGCAATTCTGGAACGACCGATCGGGGAAATACTAAAGATGGTCGGCGGAAAATCGGACGTTGAAACGCCCGACGGAGCCGGTCAACTGCCCGCGAACTCGAGTCTGGCGCCATCCATCGTGTATAGGCTGACGAGCCAACCACGGACGAGGAAGGGGTCGACGTTGAAACGTCCGGTGACGGTGACGAAACCATTGCGCCCGCCGATGTTGACGGGCTCGCCGAGCATAACTTCTACACTGTCATAGGGAGTTGGGGGAGCCCCCATGTGGCAGCCGTCCCACGGGTTGAGCATGAGCAGGATTTCCTCGGTCTCGCTGGCCACGACGGGCAGGAACGCGAAACCGGTGAGGCGAACGTGCTTGTCGTTCAGGGCCTCGGCCCAGCCGGGGAGGTCGGTCATCTCCAGACGCGGGTTGTAGGTGCGGATCGCGGAGATAAGCACTCCCCACGGCAGTTCGTACGGGTCGGCCTCGGTTCCGGAGCCGGGGATGGTGACCCTGCCGATGATCAGGGCATCTTCTGAGGTCTGGACCTCGTCATCGGGGTTGATGGCGTTGGCCACTTCACTGGCTTCCTCAGCGCTGCCGGAGGCCTGGAGAGCCAGTTCGGCGAAATCCGCCGTCGCCTGCTGAGAAATGGTCCGGGGCCCCTGAAAGGTTGATGCCGAGTCTTCGATTGCCATTTCGGGCGTGATGCGGTTCGGCTCGTCCTCGATGCCGAGCAATTCGTCGAGATCGAGTTGAGGACCTTGGGCGACGTCGGTCTGGGGCTCGGTTTCGGAAGACGACGATGCGTCGACCATCGGCTCTTCAGGGGTCGGAGCGTCGCGATCCGGCTGAGACTCGACGCCGGGAACAGCATCCGGAGGCAGATCGTCGTTCGCCGGTGAGGGATCCGGGGTCGATCTCGCGGGATCCATCGGCTGCGCCACTGGGCCGGAGGGAGCGGCGACGGGCCTGTTGTCGTCGGCGCGGGTGAAGACGATCGCCGACGCGATCAGGAACGAACCCAGCAGGATGGCCCAGAACACCTTCATCGACGGCCCTTCGGAAAACGCGTGCTCCCAGTCACCTATCAGCCAACCGGGCGAAGGTTGCGTGCGACAGGGGTCTTGTAAGCCATGATAGACGGCACGAGCCCGGCGAAACAGGCGAGGAACACGGTGGCCATGATGATGGACAGGATCCACTGGGCCCCGACGCTCGGGGTGACGATCACGCCGAGACGCTCGCGCATGATGCCTGCGACCACGTCGGTGGCGACGGTGCTCACGACAATGCCGACCGCCGCCCCGATGAGGCCGATGATCGCCGACTCGGTCATGACGAGCCCGAAGATGCGAGGGCGAGAGCACCCCAGGACGCGGAGGATGGCGATCTGGCGACGGCGCTGCTCGGCGGAGTTGTACATCGCGAGCATGATGGCGATGCCGCTGGACAGCATGACGACGGCGGCCATGCCGAGGAAGACCTGATCGATGTTGGAGACGATCGAGAACAGGCGAGAGACCTCGGTCGCGGGCTGCGCGACGTTGATCGAGGTGTCTGCCCGGAGTTGGTTCTGGACGGACTGCATGGCCGCGGAGACGCCTCGACCCGGGCGAGTGGCGACCTTGGCGTAGATCCCGGTGATCAGTCGGTCTTCATCGGAGACGTCCTCGGCGGTCGCGAGGTCGTCTTCCGCGCCACCGAGGGCGATCCGCCGGTCGTGGGCATGGATGATCCAGGATGATTCCAGGGTGATGAAGAGCGCCCGATCGTGCGGGCTGGCGGTTGGTTCGAGGATGCCGACCACCTCGAATGGGTATTCGGTGTGGAGGTGGGCGTTCTCGCCGCTGCCGTGGGTCAGCGCGATGCGATCACCGATGCTCAGGCCGGTGATCTCGGCGGCTCGGGCTCCGACGACGACCTCGAAGTCGTCGTCGAACAGTTCGCCCTCGGCGAGTTCAAACGGACCGTCGACCGTCGGGTGGAACAGGCGGAAGTACTCGCTAGTCGTGCCGACGACGGGGAGCGAGCGGTAGGTGTCCCCCACCGCGATCGGGATGGCGTATCCGGGTGGGACTTCGGCGTCGTTGGACACGTCACCGTCGGCGTCGAAGAAGAAGTATCGCGGGTTGTTCGCGATCTGCTGGTACTTGGTCCAGGGGATGACCTGCTGCGGGGGATTGGCGTAGTAGACGCCGTTGAGGACCGAGACCAGCGCGCTGGGGTCGCGCGAGATCAGGAAGTCCATATTGCCGGTGCCACGCTCGAAAGCTTGGCGTCCGGAGTCGCGGAGGCTGAGCAGCGTGAGCATGAGCGCGACGGCGACGGCGACGGTGAGAACCGTGGTCACGGTCGAGAACATGCGACCGAACATGCTGCGCCGGATGATGGCGAATTCGGTGAGGGCCATGGTCAGACGCCCTCCTTTGCGACCGAACGGAGTTCGGCGAAGTCGGTTGATCGGGCGAAACGGGCATCGAGCGAGCGGTCGTGGCTGACGCAGAGCAGCGCGGCGTTTCGTTCCGAGCAGGCCTGCTGGATAAGGTCCATGG
>CAXAVQ010000083.1:0-8952 GCA_963971985.1 uncultured bacterium | reverse complement strand
TCGCGCGAATTTTCCGCATCACCACCTCCGGCGCGCGCCGCGTGGGCTCGCTCGCCCTAAAGGTGAAAGGAGTGTGTGTTATGCACGCCACCGCGAAACAGCCGTCCGAAACCCCAAACGCCAAGACCCAGACCCCCGAGGAAGCTCTCGCCCACATCAAGGCCGTCTATCGCGTCAAGCGCCTCGAATCCGAACTCACGATGATCACCGCGCAGACCAAGGCGATGGAAGCGCTGATCTACTGCATGACCCCCATCCAGAGCACCGGCGACAGCAAGATCGACGCCTTCTACGCCAAAGAGCGCAACCGCCAGCGCCTCGCGGCCACCCAAACCCTCCTCCACATCCGAACCGTCCAGCGCGAGAAACGCCTGCGCCAGACCATGCGCGCCAAGGCGAAAGCGAAAGCCGAGCGATTAGAGCCCAATCGCGCAAGCGATGGGTCCCAAGCACCCAAACAGGAAATGCCCAGTCCTCCTTCTCCCCTCCGAGGGAGAAGGTGGTCTTGTGCGGATTCAGCACAAGACCGGATGAGGGGGCGCCCCGAACCTTCCAACCAACCAAAGAACACAAGCAGCGCTTGCCCCGCTGACCCCACACCCCCGACCGAACCACCCCCGCCCGAGTCCCGGCTCGACGCACTCAAACGCAAACGCGACGAACAACGAGCCAGACGACGCGCCGAAGCGCTCGCCGCCGAGCAGAACCAACCGCAGGGCCCCTCACCCTAAGAGCCGCCGCAGCGCCTCACCGGGTGATTCCGTCCGCATCAGCGACTCGCCAACCAGCGCGATGTGCACACCCGCATCGTGCAGCTTCTTCAGGTGCCGCGGCTCGGAAATGCCCGACTCCGACACCAGCACCGAAGTGTCCTCGATCATGTCCACCATGCGCAGCGTGTGCGCCACATCCGTGGTCATCGTCTCGAGGTCCCGGTTGTTGATCCCCAGGAGCGTGTAACTCGGCTTGGGAAAACCCACATGGGGGAGCACGCGGAACAGGTTGTCCGACGAGTGCACCTCGAGCAGCACCGTCAATTGCAGCTCGTGGGCGAGGATCATCAGGTCCAGAAGTTCGGCCTCGCGCAGGCACTCGGCGATCAGCAGGATGGCGTCCGCCCCCGCCGCCCGGCTTTCCCAGACCTGGTAGGGGTCGATGATGAAGTCCTTGCGGAGCACCGGGACCGGCACCTCGTCGCGGATGCGATCGATGTACTCCAGTTTGCCGGCGAAGAATCGCTCATCGGTCAGGCAGGAAATCGCCGCGGCCCCGGCCTCGTGATATTGTCGGGCGATGGAGACCGGGTCGAAGGCGTCGTCATCCTGGTATTCGGGACGGATCCAGCCGGCAGACGGGCTCTTGCGCTTCACTTCCGCGATGATCGCCGGCCTCGCGCGCTTCTCGCTCCGCGTCACCGCGGCGAAGAAATTCCGAGGCCTCCCCCGCTCGCCCGCCCGCTCCTTCACCGCCTCCAGCGGCTCGGCCTGCTTGAGCAGGCGCACTTCCTCCAGCTTGTGGTCGACGATCTGGCGGAGGGCGTTGGGAACGGATCGGGCCATGAGAATCTGTATCGGCGTGATGGTCGTGTGGATGGTGGCGATGACGGCTCCGGACGCAACCGCCCGGACACCGGGACCGGTAGGACCGGCTCCGGTCGTGGGCCCGGATGGGCCGGCGACTGTTCTAGGGGAGCCGGTGTCGCCTGTCGAGGGCCCCGGCTCAGGGGACTTCATTCTGCTGGTGGTGTTCGGGCTGCTGACAGCCGGGGTGGTGGTGCTGGTGAGGCGGTTCGGCCTGCTCAAGGCCCGGGAAGGCGCGGCGGCCCGGTACGACGCGCTGGAGCGGGCGATGCTGCCGTCGTCGCCGGGCGGGCCGGTAAAGAACATCGGGCTGCTGCTGGTTCTGGGCTCGATGGGGCTGTGGCTGGCGGCGGGGATGCTGGGGTCGATCCCGATCGCCCTGGCGACGGAGCCGGGTACGCAGCCTCCCCAGACGGTTGGCATGACGGCCTCGTCATTGGGGGCGATGGTCGGCGGGTGCGTGGTGCTGTTCGGCGCGGCGTGGGCGCTATGGCCCCGGCTGGGCGCGGCGCTGGGTCTGCCGCGATCGTTGGGGGATCTGGGCAGAGATCTGAAACTGGGCGCAATCGCGCTGGGGCTGACGCTCCCGGCGGTGATGCTGCTGGCGGTAGTGGTCGGGCTGATGATGAACTGGCTGGCGTCGATGGGCGTGGTGGAGCAGCCCGATGCGCTGGCGCACGAGACGCTGCGCCAACTGGCGTCGGCCGAGAAGGACGGCGCGTGGTGGGCGGTGATCGGCCTGGTGGTGCTCGGCGTGCCGCTGGCGGAGGAGCTGATCTATCGCGGGCTGATGCAGACCGGCCTGCGCACGGGGCTTGGGGTTGGGGAAACACGGCGCGCACGCGGGCTGGACTGGATCGCGGTCGGGATGACCGGGGTGATCTTCTCGGTGGTGCACCTGGGGACGGCGGATGCGCACTCGCTGGTGATCCTGTTCGCGCTGGCGCTGGCGATGGGGATCGCGTACGAGCGGTCGGGGCGTCTGCTGGTGCCGATCATGATGCACGCGGGGTTCAACGGGGTAAATATTCTGATCGCGCAGGTCAGCGCATAAAAAAGAGCCCACGCGGAGGAACACGCGAACTCTGGAGTGAGAGAGCTTGGTCGAACAGATTGTCCTAATCAGGCGACCCCGGCGGTGGCCTCCTCGGCCTTGGGGTTGATCGCTTCGGCGAGCTTGATGAAGCGCTTGTCGGCAGCGCCTTCTTCCTTGGCGATCTCGTCGAAGGTGTCGGCGGCGCCGTTGTGGCCGAGGGCTCTGGCCCACGAGCGCAGGGCGCCGTAGGTGGCGATTTCGTAGTGCTTGGCCTTCTGGACGGAGGCGATCAGCCCGGTGTCGCGGAGACTGTCTTCCTTGGCGTCGTCGACGATGGTGTTGCATTCGTCGAGGATGCCCTTCATGCCTTCGCAGGTGACGCAGCCCGAGGCGGAGTCGAGCGAGGCGAGGATGTCGATGACCTTCTCGGAGTGTGACTTGGTGACCTCGAGGTGATCATTCAAGGCCTTGGCCAAGTCGTCGTCGGACGCGGCCTCGGCGAGTTTGGACAGGGCCGCGACCTGCTGGCTTTCGGCGCTGGCAACGTCCTTGAGTTCGTGGATGAACATGGCGTTGAGGTCTTCGAATCTTGACATGGTTTTCACTCCTGTTCCGATTGGCGTTGATCGGTGACGGCGTATAACTCATCACCTATGGACGATCATGCGACGAGCCGTTGGACAGGCGGTGAATTCGGAGTGATGAAGCGTTCATGTGGGCGCATCTTTTGAGATGCACGCTTGAATGGGGGAAGAGACTTCGGGTTTATTGTGTCGTTCCCCGGAAAATGAAACAGGGCAACCGATCGGTCACCCTGTCCGGAGACTGGATTCTGACCACGGAAGGTCGGTCAGAAGCAGTCAGTCTGGAAGGAGGCGAGCACGATGTTGAGGTCGGCAAGGTCGACGATGCCGTCCGAGTTGGCGTCCCCATCCAGGGTCTGCAGCCCGAAGTTCGCGAGGACAAGGTTGAGGTCGGCGAGATCGACCGTGCCATCGCTTGTCGTGTCACCTTGGCACGCCAATGAGAATACGAAGGCTTGGCCGGGCGGCGTCGAGCCTTGGAAATAGGGCGCGCCGATCAGGACCGTCGAGTCGCGGGCCGCAATCGCGGCGCCGAACCGCTGGGCCGGCATCACGGAATCGGGCAGCAAGGAAGCGCGCTGCTCGCCGGTGGCGATGTCGACGACACGAACAACCGTCCTTGTCGTATCTTCGGGCAGACCGCTCGCGATGAAGACGAGACCGCTCCCGACGGATACGTTGAAACCGAAGCCGATCGATTCCGCGATCTGTTCCGGATCGATCCGGCGCAGCGGCGCACCGGTGGATGCGTCGTAGAGGTGAACCGCTCCGACGGCAGGCCCGTTGTCGTTGTTGAATGGGTTCCCGACCGCGATCGTCTGATCGTCCATGGCGATCGATGAGCCGAAGAAGCGAGAGGGGCTATCGATTGCGATGAGCTTGGCGATCTGCGAACGGTCAGATAGATCGAACAAGTACGCCGCTCCCGCGATCCCTCCCTGCTCGTCATCGGTGTACGCTCCGACGACGAGTCGGTCTTCGGTCATCGACATTGATGCGCCGAAATCGTCGCTGTCCGATCCGCCCTCGGGCTGGAGTTCGGCGATCTGCTGGCCGGTGACTCGATCGAACAGGAAGACCGAGCCGCTTTGAAAGGTTCTGCCTCCCGTGCGGTATGCGCTGACCGCGATGACGGACTCGTTCACGGCGACTTTGGTGCCGAAGCGGTAGATCCATTCATCACTGTCCGGGCTCAAGACGTGCAGCAACTGCTGCGTCGTGATGTCGTAGACGTAGACTGCGCCGGCGATCGTCTCGCTCTGCTGCTCCAGCGGCGCGCTGATTGTCAGCGTCTGACCCGCGATAGCGATCTCGCTTCCGAACAGTGAGGAGTCGGTCGCGCAGGAGGATCGGATACTCGCGATCTCATCACCCGTCATCGGGTCGAAGAGGAATACAGCGCCGTCCGGTCCGAACGGGTCGGCCAGTCGCGGTGCACCAATCGCGGCAATTCCTTCCCCCAGAGCCACCGACGAACCGAACCGGTCGCTGGGTCTTCCGGCGTCGGTTTCGATGGTGAATGTCTCCGGGATGGTCGGTGTCTCTCCGAGGGCCAGCGCGGGTGGTGGCCCGAGCGATAGCGCGGCAAGCAGCGATACAGCGGCGGTGCTCTTTCGTTCTACAGGAAGCATTGGTGTTCTCCATACACGGGGTGCGCCTGCAATGACAGCGCAGGCATAATGAACCCCGATACGGGAAAGGGAGTCCTGGGTTCCGTCGAACCCGATAAACCGGTGTTCCAGACAATGGACCAGAGCCCATGCCCAAACGAGTTTGAGCATGCCACACCGGGCACGGGTTGCCCTTCGGGTCAACCCGTGGCACCCCCGCTACACGATCAGTCGCTCCCCTGACGAACCCGACCGGAGCGGGTACCTTTCCCCCAATGAGTACCCCTGCTGCATCCCGAACCGATCGTCCTCGCATTCTCACCGGCGATACGCCCACCGGGCGGCTGCACCTTGGCCATTGGGTGGGCAGCGTCGAGAACCGGGTGAACCTGCAGGAGAAGTACGACTGTTACTTCCTCTTGGCGCATATGCTCGCGTTCACGACGCGGGCCGACGCCCCGGCTGATATCCGTCGGGACACGATCGAGATCGTGAAGGACTGGCTCGCGGCGGGGATCGACCCGGAGAAGTCCACCGTCGTGCTCCAGACCGAGGTGCCGGCGATCGCCGAACTGACTTGGTTCTTCGCGATGCTGATCCCGTTCAACCGGGTGATGCGGAACCCCACGCTGAAGACGGAGATCGACTCGAAGGGCCTGGGTGACCACTACAGCTTCGGGTTCCCGATGTACGCGGTGGGTCAGTGCGCGGACATCCTGGCGTTTCGGCCGGAGCTGGTGCCGGTGGGCGAGGACCAGGCGGCGCATATTGAGATGTGCCGCGAGGTTGCGCGACGGTTCAACGTGCTGTACTGCGGTGTGGACTCGAAGGTGGAGGACGAGGAGTTCGTGAAGGAGGGCGGGGTGTTCCCGATCCCGGCAGCGCTCGTCGGCAAGACTGGGCGGCTGATCGGGACCGACGGCGTGCAGAAGATGAGCAAGTCTCTCGGCAACGCGATCTTCCTCTCGGATTCGCCCAAGCAGGTGAAGAAGAAGCTCGGGCAGATCTACACGGGGCGTCAGTCGCTGGACGAGCCGGGTGACATCACGAATGCGCTGTTCGAGTACGTGCGGATCTTCATCAAGGATGAAGGCCGGGTGAAGGAACTTGAGGAGCGGTACAGCAAAGGCGACAACATCGGCGACGGGCACATCAAGGTGGAGGTCGCCGAGGCGATCAACGAGCTGCTGGAGCCGATGCGCGAGCGCCGGGCTGAGCTGGAAGGCCCGGGCGGCGACGAGAAGGTGATCGAGATCATCCGGAGCGGAACGGCGCGGGCGAACGAGGTGGCCGAGGAGACGCTGGCGATGGCCAAGGAGTCGATGCAGCTGGACTTCTTTGCGCGCGAACTCAAGGCGAAGTAGGTGATGGCTTCGGTCGGGTTCCGGCGAGGGGAGCAGCGCAGCGACGAGATCGTGGCGCGGGAGATCCGGCCGGGGGTGGTGTGGATCCGTCCGGGGCACCGGCCGTACACGCGGACGGACGCGATCGCGGGCATCGTGGCGCTGACGCTGCTGGAGTTGATGGTGGGTTTTGTGATCGTGTCGACGACGTCGTCGCGGATCTACGGGTTCGCGGCGATGGCGGCGATGCTGCTGCTGATCATGCTGAGTGCGCGGTTCGTCCTGCACCGGAACCTGAAGCGGACGAAGCGGATGCTGCGTCACGCGAAGGAAACGGTTCTGCGCGCGATCGAGGGGGACCCGGACGTCGAGGATGCGGACCTGTGCGCGGCGGTGTTTGCGCAGCGCCGCGCGAGCGGGCTGGATGTGAGTTCGGTTCGGGTTGCGGATCTGGAGAAACTGGAGCGTCGGCTCAGCCGGCGCCTGCCTCGGGTGTGGATGGTGACCGATGCCCCGGTCGTGGTGCGATCCGGGTTTGTGCCGGGCGAGGAGGAGCACAGGGATTCGCTGGCGGCGCGTCGGGCTGGGCTGCCGATGTACCGGCAGGGCGAGCAGATCTGGCCGAGTTCGCCGGTGGTGCCGGTGGGCGATCATGCGAGCGCCTCGGCGCTGTTGCTCTGGGTGTGCGGGCTGATGCTGATTCTCGGTCTGGTGATGTGGGGCGCACCGCCTCTGGTGCTGCTGATCGCGATCGTGGGGTTCATCCTGATCTCGCTGGCGTGGATGGCGCGGGCGAACCCGGCGGGGTACGCGCTGGCGGTGACGGAAAAGACCGCGCGGCTGGCGCGTCGCCGGGTCGGGAGCCGGCTGGGGGCGAGTCGGGAGATGTGCCCGGAGGATGTGCTGGTGGTGATCCGGGAGGCGCCGCCGTCGGTGCAGCTGCGCCGGGCGAAGGGTGCGCCGGTTGAACTGCTCTGGCGGTTCGTGCTGGACGAGCCGGTGAGTCGGATGCCGCGGGCGATCGAGGTCCCCCGCTTTGATCCGGATTCGTCACCGTGGTGGTGGGTGGCGGATCAGTCGTGGTTGGAGGGGGAGCAAGGCGAGCCGAACGCTGAAAGCAGCGCGTTCAGGTCCTGAAGGCCGACGATGCCGTCGCCGGTGAGGTCGTTCGCGCTCGACGCCTGGCCGAAGCTGGCAAGGACGGCGTTGAGGTCAGCGAGATCGGTCAGGCCGTCGCCGTTGATGTCGGGGCACGAGGTGTAGGCGAGCAGTGCGTCGAGCTCGCGGAGGGAGAGGGCTTCGTAGGCCTCTTCGGTGAGGTGGTTGCGGTCGGATCCGCCGCTCTGGTACCAGCCGTTGGCGAGCATTTCGTTCGCGTCGGTCAGTTGAGCGAAATCGACGACAACGCAGCGGTCGTATTGCGACGAGACTTCGCGGGCTTTTTCCCGGTACGCCGAGAGGATTGCTTCATCCGGCTGCGCGACGGGGTGGGAAGGCGCGAGCAGGAAATAGAGTTCTGATTGGCTCCAGCCCGCTTCGGTCCAAATCGATCGGATGCGCTCGATGATCAGGTTGAGGTGGATCGCGTAGGCCTCGGGGCTGGAGGGCTCAAAGGACGAACCGTCGAGCGGCGGGAGGTCTTCGTTGCGATCGTTGAGCCCGCTGTTGATGCGGACCATGACGAACTTGTCCGGCCCCTGGAGCGAGCGGATTTGCGAGAAGTATTCGATGAGGTACTTGTCGCTGGCCTGCTGGATGGCTTCGGCCATGTCACGGGCGGACTGGCTTCCGTAGGCGTAGAGGGAACTGAAGGACGCGCCGGTGCTTGCCGTAGGGCGCTCGGCGCGGATGGTGTACCCGACGAAAGGTCCGTTGAGCGTGGAGTTGAACGTACCGAGCATGACCTGGATCGGCGCGGCGGTGCTGGAGCCTGCGAACGGCAGGATCGCGGATGTGATTTCGTCGTCTCCGGCGAGTGTGATCGTCGGGAACGACTGGAGGACGGAGTAGGGCGGCGCGCCGAGGCGGACGATCGGGGTGAACGACCCGGGGGAACCGCTGGCGAAGGTGGCATAACTGATGTGGAAGTAGAGCGGTTCGGTCGAGGAGAGGACTCCGGACGCGGGTATGGCCAGGCCGTGGTTGCGGAGCGTTGTGGACTCTCCATCCGCGACATACGCGTAGTTCAGTGGCCGCATGCCGATGTCGGGCGTGAGGAAGTCGTTGAACGGTGCTGGGGCGTTGGTGTAGTCGAAGGTGCCCTGTGAACTCGTGGCGATGATTCGGAAGCCAACGCCGGCGTTCGCCGAGTTGCCCGAGTTCTCGCCGAGGGAGAGAAGCGATGAGGCGTACGTACCGATCCGGTTGTCGACGCCGAGGATCCAGCCGTGGTCCCAGCCGTGGCCGGCGAAGAGTTGATTGGAATCGCCGATGCCGACGACATCGACGCGCGCGGATTCGGCTGCTCTGAAGAACTGGGAGAGTTCGGAGCCCCCGAAGACGGCATCCGGTTTCGGCTCGGTGTCGCCGGCGACGGCGAGCGGTGCCGAGAGGAGGGCGATCGATAGGGACAGTGCTGTTGGGCGTGGCATGGCGTGACCTCGACGGGACCTGGTCGGTTGAAAGAGCTTGGATCTAGAGTCTTCCCCGGATGTACGCAGGGGCAAGTCGAAAGTTCGACACGCACGGATGCGGCGGTTATTCGGACCGGAATCGCCGGTCCTCCGGCAGGACGGGGGGATTCGCGGGGCTGACACGGGATCGGAGTGTCGGTATACTGCCGGGCCGCGGTTTTCGCGC
>CAXAVQ010000082.1:0-9060 GCA_963971985.1 uncultured bacterium | reverse complement strand
CGCCGACCTCAACCTCGTCCTGGCCCAGTTCGGCACCGAGTGCGGTGGCGACCTGACCAACGACGTGCCCGAGGGTGCGATCTCCATCGAGTGTGGCGGTTCGGCTGAAGCCGACCTCACCACCGCGGTGAACCTGCTCCCCGAAGTCCCCTTCGGCTGCGGCACCGGTGCCGATACCGGCACCAACACCCTCTGGTACAGCTTCGTCGCGACCAACACCGCGGCACCGACTCGGTCCTCAGCATCTACTCCGGCACCCCCGGCTCGCTGACCGAGATCGCCTGTGGCGAAGACGACTGTGGCGATTCGGGCTTCAACAGCCTCGCCGTCGCGACCGGCCTCACCGTCGGTGAGACCTACTACGTTCAGGTTGGTGCCTGGTCCGCCGGTGCCGTCGCCACCTACACCGTCGAAGTCGACTGCTTCGAGCCCGAGGTCTGCGTGACCTGCGATGACGCGACCGTCATCGAGTCCGAGCCGATCCTCGTCGATGGTGACACTGACACCGTCAACGGCGGCTGCAACACCGATGGCACCAACCCGCCGACCGAAGCCAACCTCAACCTTGGCGACATCGTCTGCGGCACGGCGAGCCTCTACTCGACCGACACCGACGGCGACGGCGTTCCCAACGCCCTCCGCGATACCGACTGGTACCAGTTCACCCTCACCGAGGCCACCTCGGTCGAGTGGGAGATGACCGCCGACGGCCCCGGCCAGGTGATCATCGCGAGCTGGGACGGCCTTGACTGCGCCAACCTCGGTAACCCCTTCATCGCCGGTGCGTTCACCGCCGACGATGGCACCGGTTGCCAGACCGGCGTCGTTGCCGCCGACCTGCCCGCGGGCACCTACCTCGCCTTCGCGGCGTACCAGGGTGGCTCGGGCAACCCGAACGGATCCACGCTGAACTACCGCGCCGAACTGAAGGTCGGTGGTCAGACCCCCGGTGCCTGCTGCGATTTCGACGGCAACTGCGTCGAAACCGTCGAGGCCGACTGTGACACCTTCTTCACCCCCGACGCGACCTGCGCTGACGTCACCTGCCCGGCTCCCATCGTGTGCCCGGACGGTGCGTTCATCGAGGGTGGCGGCTTCGGCGAAGAGCTGGCCGACGGCTACGTCGACTCGCTCAACGGCGGCTGCAACTCCACCGGCCCCGGCCAGGCCCCTGCCGTCGTCGACTTCGTGTCGTGCGGCGACTCCTGGTGCGGCACCTCGGGTAACTTCCTCGGCGCTGGCGGCGGGGCAACCCGTGACACCGACTGGTACCAGTTCGATGTCTTCGCCGATCAGGACGTGACCGTCGAGTTCGAGGCGCAGTTCGAAGGCCTCTTCGGCATGCTCGCCCTCGACGCCGGTGGCATCTGCCCGGCGACCCCGGCGTTCATCCCCGGCACCGCGACGGTGGCCGAGTCCGGCAGCTTCACCGTGTCGCTGCTCCCCGGCTCGTACATCATCTTCGCGTCGACCTCCGGGTTCGAAGGCGTCCCCGCCAACGCGCCCTACACCTTCAGCGTCACCTGCGCTGCCCCCTCCCCGGTGGCGTGCTGCTTCGCTGACGGCTCCTGCACCGACCTCCTGGCCAGCGACTGCGCGACCCAGGGTGGCTCGGCTCAGGCCGACGTCTGTGCCAACGTGACCTGCCCGATCATCGCCGCGAACGATTCGTTCGAAGGCGCTCTGCCGGTCTCGTGTGGCGACAGCTTCATCGCTGACCTGAACGAAGCTTCCGCCGGCAACGACGATCTGCTGTTCAGCTGCGGCATCGGTACCGCTCACACGAACACCCTCTGGTACTCGTTCGTGGCGACCGGAACCACCGCGACCGTCGCGACCTGCGTCGGCAACGACGCCACCGCTCAGGACACCACCATCGACATCTACGCCTTCGACGGCAGCAACCTCATCGAGGTCGGCTGCGGCGAAGACGAGTGCGGTGGCTCCGGCTTCCTGACGGAGGCTGTCGCCCCGGGCCTCACCGTTGGTGAGACCTACTACTTCCGTGTTGGTGCCTGGAGCGCCGCGGAAATCGACGCCTACAACGTCACCGTCACCTGCAACTGATTGCAGCGTGAGAATCAGCCGGATTTCCGGTTGAATCAGAACTGACCCTCCGGGGTCAATCCACCGAGGAGCGAAAGCTCCTCGGTGGTTTTTTTGAGCCGGCACCCGACTCAACCGTCCCTTGCGGGAATCGGGACGCTCGCTACAATACTCGGCCCGCCTCAAGGCGGGTCCGCAGGCGTGTGTGCGCCCTGCTGCACGTTCGAACGTGCACGCTTTCACCCCTGTCAGGCATTTCGCCCGGCACCCCACACCCCGTCCCGTCGGGGAAACGGAGTTCTGATCATGGTTCGTATCCGTCTGAAGCGCATGGGCCGTCGCAACCGCCCGTTCTATCGCATCAACGCCGTCGAGAAGCGCACCCAGCGCGACGGCAAGATCCTCGAGAACCTCGGCTGGTACGACCCGATGGCCGCTGATCCGGCGAAGCAGCTCGCCGTCAAGGGCGACCGGGTCAAGCACTGGCTGTCCCTCGGCGCTCAGGCGACCGACACCGTCAACGACATCCTCGCCCGCGAGGGCGTGATCGACGCCGACGCGTGGAAGGCCGAGCGCGAGTCGCGCACGAAGAAGAACCGCGAAGCCGCGATCAAGCTTGCCGAGGAGAAGGCCGCTGCCGACAAGGCCGCCGCCGAAGCCGAGGCCGCCGCGAAGAAGGCCGAAGCCGAAGCCGCCGCTGCTGCACCCGCCGCCGAAGAAGCCCCGGCCGAGGGCTGAGCCCGAACCCCTGAATACCGCCCGGCTCCCTGCGAGCCGTGCCGAACGGACCTCTGCGAGGGAGGGGAGTGACCGTGCGTATCGACGTGCTCACGCTCTTCCCGCAGATGTTCGAGCCGGTGCTGAGCGCCAGCATCCCCGGTCGCGCTCGCGCTGCCGGTCTGGTTGACTGGTTCGTCCACGACATCCGCGACCACGCCAACAACAAACACAACAAGGTCGACGACCGCCCCTTCGGCGGCGGTCCGGGCATGGTCATGATGTGCCAGCCCCTCTGGGACGCCGTCGCCGATGCCGAGTCCCGGGCCCCGGAGACCGGCCCGGCGACCCGCATCCTGCTCACCCCGCAGGGGCGTCCGCTCACGCAGGAACTGGTGGAGGATCTGGCCTCCCGGCCACGCCTGCTCATGATCGCCGGGCACTACGAGGGCATCGACGAACGGGTCGTGGAGGCCCTCGATCCGCTGGAGATCAGCATCGGCGACTACGTCCTCTCCGGAGGCGAACTCCCGGCGATGGTCCTCATCGACGCCATCGTTCGCCTGCTCCCCGGAGCCCTCGGCCACCTCGATTCAGCCTCTCAGGACAGTTTCTCCAACCGGCACGAAGGCCACGGACGCCTGCTCGATTGTCCGCACTACACCCGCCCGCGCGAGTGGCAGGGCCGGGAAGTCCCGGAGATCCTGCTCAGCGGCGACCACGCCAAGGTTGATCGCTGGCGTCTGGAACGGATGATCGAGCGGACGCGGGCCCGGCGTCCGGACCTGCTCGATGACTCGCCCGAAGAATCTCCCCCCAGCCCCGGCTCCCAACCCGTGCAGGACGCCGAGGATTGAGGTACACTCTCCGACCCGACTCAGCGGCCGGTCGCCGCTGCTTTGCGCATACGGAAGATCCCATGGACACGCAGAAACTCATCGCAAGCCTGACGGCCGATCAGATCAAGACCGACATGCCCCGTTTCGATGTGGGTGACACGATCAACGTGCACTACCGCATCGTGGAAGGCGACAAGGAGCGCATCCAGGTGTTCCAAGGTGTCCTGATCGCCCGTCGCGGCAGCGGCATCAACGAGTCGATCACCGTCCGTCGCATCGTGGCGGACCAGGGCGTCGAGCGTGTGTTCCCGCTCCACTCGCCCAAGGTCGCGAAGTACGAGGTTGTCCGTCGTGCCGACGCCCGTCGCGCGAAGCTCTACTTCCTTCGCGACCGCATCGGCAAGAAGCGTCGCCTGCGCGACCGCCGTCGCGGCATGAAGCACGTCGAGGGCATGTCGACGGTCCACAACTGACCCGTCCGGTCCCCCGATTCATCGAGGCCCGGTTCCAGACCGGGCTTTTTGCTGCGCCGACCGGACCGGGCCCGGCATAGAGTCTGCCCATGCGACCGATGCTCACCAGCGTGCTCCTGCTGACGTTCGCTTCTGCCGGCCCGGGTCAGCCCGCCGAAGTCGACCCGACCGGCCCCGTGGAAGCGCAACCGGCCGACGGCGCAAGAACGCTGTTCCCGCACCTGCGCATCAACACGCAGGAGAGGTGGCTCGAGTTCGACGGCATCGTGCCGATCACCGTGGACGATCCCGATGCGCCGACGGTCTACCTGGAGCAGGTCGTGTGCGGGCGCGAGTCGCCTGAGATCCCGGCCGGCAAGGAACACGAGTCGCTGGTGGCGACGAACGCCAAGGGCTCGCACATCCACGCCGGGCTGCTGCTGCTCGGGCTGGAGCCCGGTCAGCCGGTCCGCTGGTCGACCGAAGAGGACGGCTCGATCAAGGCCCACGAGCCTGAGGGGCCGCCGGTGCGGGTCGAGTTCATCTGGACCGGCGACGATGGCACCGAGCAGAAAGCTTCGCCTCAGGACTGGATCAGGCATGAGTCGACGGGCGAGCGGTTCCCTGATGGACACTGGCTGTTCGCGGGCTCGCTGTTCGTCGACTTCGGGGCCGGCGAGGTCTACGACGCGGATCGGAGCGGCACGCTGGTCGGGCTGAGTTCATTCGGGACCGAGGTGCTGTCGTGGAACACGCCGATCCACCACGAATCCGGCATCGCCGTGCCGGTCTGGACCGCCAACAACGACACGGTCCCGGAGTTCAAGACTCCCGTGAGAGTTCGTCTGTACGTGGTGGAAGAACGCGAGCAGCCCAAACCATCCGAGCCGACAGCCCCGGTCGAATCCGACGGGAGCGCGTTGAAGCCAGGCTGATCAGCTCCGATCTTCCTCATCGTCAGACGACAACCGGCTCTCGACGCGCTCGCGGATCTGTTCTTCGGTCATGTCCTCGCTGCCGGGGACGTACTGGAGCGTCGAGCCGGTGACGCGCGGGTCCGTGTCGTAGGCGGCACCGAGGGGCACGCTGACGGTCACGGGCTCGCCGTCGCGCCACACCGTGATGTCGACGGCCCGGCCCGGTTGCTGCACGCTGATAATCGAGCGGAGCACATCGATGTTTGGAGTCTCACGGTTGTTGATCGCGATGACGACGTCGCCGTCGCGCAGACCCGCTTCGGCGGCGGGCTGGTTCTCGGGAGTTTGCGAGATCAGCACGCCGGTGCCCATGAAGCCCTCGGATTCGAGACGCCGTCGCACGAACTCGTAGTTACCGAGCATCACGCCGAGGTAGCCGCGCAGCACGACCTCGCTCACGATGAGCTGGTCCACGACGTTCTCGATGGTCTCGAGCGGGATGGCGAAGCCGATGCCGGCCGACTGGCCCTGCACGGCGGGCTGCTCCGAGTCGCGATCGAACTGCTCGCGGTTGTTGGCGATCGCGGCGTTCATGCCGACGAGCCGACCCTTGACGTCGACGAGCGGTCCGCCGGAGTTGCCGGGGTTGATCGCGGCGTCGGTCTGAATGAAGTTGGTGTAGCCCTGCACCATGTTGACGAACGACGCACCATCCGAGCGCCCGAGCCCGGAGACGATGCCGCCGGACATGGAGAACTTGATGCCGAACGGGGAGCCGAAGGCGAAGACCTGATCGCCGACGTACAGCGGCTCGCCGCTTGCGCGACGGATCGGGATGACGCCGCTGCCGGCATCAACTTTGAGCACCGCGATGTCGGTGCGCTCATCGCTGCCGACGACTTCGGCACGCATCACGCGTCCGTCGAAGAATTCGGCGCGGATCGCGACGGCGTTGCGCACGACGTGGGCGTTGGTCACGATGTGGCCCGCGTTGTCGTACACGTATGCGGAGCCGTTTGAACGGAATCCACGGCGATTTCCTTCGCCCTGCAATGTGACGTCGAGGTGCACGACCGAGGGCTGCACCGAGTTGGCGACTGCGCGCTTCTCTGCGTTGATCTGGTCGAGCAGCGAAGACGCGTCGAGTTCAGCGCGGGCCCTGGTGACGTCGGCCTGAATCTGTGCGATCTGAATCTGCCGAAGCACCGGTGGGGCGGCGACGATGGCCATCGCGGCGGTCAGGAGGACGAGCAGGGCGGGGCCGTAGGTATAAAACCGTCTCACGCTGTCGTACTCCTGTCACTGTCGGTCCGGTTGGTGCTAGAACGCTGGAACCCGCGTTCTATTTCGTATTCGACCTCTGGGGCTCGTTTGGTTTCATTTCGAAACGATGTTCGGTGACCGCTCGGCGTGCGACGCGGTCTACGTACGATTCCGCCGCATCGCGGATGCGTTCGCCAAGATCCGCTACCGGCTGGGCAAAGCCGGGTTGCCAACTGGTGAGCCCGAGCAGGTCCTGCACGACGAGGATCTGGCCATGGGGGGCCGGGCCGGCACCGATGCCGATCAGCGGCACCGAGGTCTGCTCGATGATGCGATCGGTGACCTGAGGGGGGACCGCTTCGACGAGCAGCATGACCGCCCCGGCCTTCTCGAGGGCCACGGCGTCGGCGACGACCGCCTCGGCGTCGGCCTCGGTCCGCCCCGCTGACGAATAGCCGCCGGTCAGGCCGACCTGTTGGGGCTTCGCGCCGACGTGGGCGCAGACCGGGATGCCCGCCCGGGTCATGCGCTCGATGAGCGGCGCGAGCGTTCGATCGGCCTCGATCTTGATGATGTCCGCGTTGCCCTCGGTCAGGAACCGGGCGGCGTTGACCATAGCCTGATCAGGAGAGCCCTGGTAGCTCATGAACGGCATGTCGCCCATGACCATGGTGCGCGGCGCTCCGCGTTTCACACCGGCGGTCAGGGCGATGGCGATGTCCAGCGGCATGTGGATGGTCGAGTCGTAGCCGAGCACGATCTCCGCCGCGGTGTCGCCCACGAGGAGGATGTGCACGCCGCCGGCTTCGAGCCAGCGCGCGGTCGTGGCGTCGTAGCAGGTCAGGCAGGCGAACGGCTCATCGCGCTGGACCATCTTGCGGATGGTCTTGAGGGTGACGGGGCGCCTGGGTTTGGGGGTGTCGGAGTGGCTCATCGCTGTTCTGCAAGTGTAGTCGGGGAGGTGGGGGCGTCGAGCGGGTTTCGTTCGATTCCCGATTCCGGCCCGGAAGTTCCGAAGGAGGCGCAAAAAAGCCCGCTCTCGAGCGGGCTTCGGAGGGGGTGTTTGCTTCAGCCGTGGGCTGGCAGGTACGAGGAGTTCACGTAGTCGGCGACCATCCGGTGGCTGCTGAACTCAGCGCAGACCGAGGTCATCGACTCGCGCATCCGCTCGACCCACTTTGTCGGGATCCCGTTGGCGTCGCGGTCGTAGAACTCGGGCACGATCTCGGTTTCCAGCAGCGAGTAGATCGATTCAGCATCGACCTTATCCTGCTTCGTGCGGGTCGACTCGGGCTTTTCGCGACCGATGGCCCAGCCGTTCTTGCCGTTGTAGCCCTCGGGCCACCAGCCGTCGAGGATGGAGAAGTTCACTCCGCCGTTGAGCGGTGGCTTCATGCCGGACGTGCCGGAGGCTTCCATCGGGCGGATCGGGTTGTTCAGCCAGACGTCGCAACCCGAGGTGAGCAGGCGACCGATCGACATGTCATAGTTTTCGAGGAACCAGACGCGCCCGCGGAACGGCTTGCTCTTGGTCATCTCGTAGACCTCGCGCACGAACTGGTTGCCCTCGGCGTCGCGCGGGTGGGCCTTGCCGGAGAAGATGATCTGGACCGGGCGGTCCGCATCGTTGAGGATCTTCGCGAGGCGCTTGGCATCCTTGAAGATCAGTGGGGCGCGCTTGTAGGTCGCGAAGCGACGGGCGAAGCCGATCGTCAGCGCGGACTCGTGGAGCGTGTCGTAGAGCGCGTTGATCTGGTCCTGGTCGGCACCGTGCCGGATCAACTGGGCTCGCAGGTGGTGGCGCAATCCGGCGATGAGCTTCTGGCGCATCCGGTGACGCAGGCCCCAGAGTTCGGCATCGGGCGCGGACTTGGCCTTGGCCCACCAGTCGTTCTCCGGGCCGGCGCCCACCCACTTCGGCTTGAGGTACTTGTCGTAGAACGGGCGGCACTCGTCGGCGATCCAGGTCTCGGGGTGGATGCCGTTGGTGATGTGCCCGATCGGGACTTCGTCCGGATCCTTCACGCCGTAGACGCCGGTCCACATCTCGCGAGCCGTGGCGCCGTGCAGCTTCGCGACGCCGTTGCAACGCTCGGCGAGTTTGAGCGCGAGCACGGTCATGCAGAACGATTCTTCGGAGTTGTTGATGTCTTCGCGTCCGAGGGCGAGCACTTCGGCGGGCTTCACGCCGAGGCGCTTCGCGTAGGACTTCATGTACTTGCTGAAGAGTTTGACGTCGAAGCGGTCGTTGCCCGCGGGCACCGGTGTGTGCGTGGTGAAAACTGAGTTCGAGCGGACCTTGTCGACGGCCTTGTCGAACGACGTACCCTTCTCAACCGCCCTGGTGAGCAGTTCGAGCTGGCAGAACGCGGCGTGGCCCTCGTTGAGGTGGAAGACCGTCGGCTTGATGCCGAGTTCGTCGAGCGCCTTCAGGCCGCCGACGCCGAGCAGGACTTCCTGGCGGATGCGGAACTCGTTGTCGCCGCCGTAGAGGTGGTGCGTGAGCTGACGATCGGCGGGTTTGTTTGCTTCGAAGTCGGTATCGAGCAGGTAGAGCGGCACGCGACCGACCTGGAGTTTCCAGATCTTGGCGTGCACGGTGCGCGTGCCGATCTCGACCTCGATCTGCTTGCCGGTGTCGATGACCGGGAGTTTGGTGAAGTCGTACTCGGGGTAGAGGATGCGGACCTCGCCGTCGTTGGTCAGTTCCTGGCGGTAGTAGCCCTTGCGCCAGAGCATGCCGATCGCGGTGAGCGGGATGCCGAGGTCGGACGCGGACTTGAGGTGATCGCCGGCGAGGACGCCGAGGCCGCCGGAGTAGAGCGG
>CAXAVQ010000081.1:0-9072 GCA_963971985.1 uncultured bacterium | reverse complement strand
CGGCGGCGTCGTGGTAGGCCCGGTGCAGGGCGATCTCGTCGGAAGCCTGCGCCGAGCGGGTTTCGATCGCTTCTTCGATGCGGCTGACCTGTTTGATGACGCCCTGTGCCTCGTGCTGGAGTCGCGCGCGTTCGGCGATGGCCTGGGCCTCGGCCTGCGCGGCGGCGAGTTGAGCGTGCCGGCTGGCCTGCTCCTCGAGGCGTGGGGCGATGAGCATGGCAGCGGCGCCGAAGACGATGCCCGAGACGACGACCGCGTGGGCGATGAGTTCGCGGGGGTTGGTCTGGGCCATCAATCGGACCTCCCGGTGGAGGCATCGGCGAGCGAGGCGTTGTGCTGCAGAGCGCCGGCGGGTGCGTTTGTGAACTCGAGCACGGCGCTGAAGTACAAGGCGTTCTGCTCGTCGAGGACGGAGTTCTGGGTGCTCTCAAGGCGGACCGAGGCGATGAGCGGGGATTGGCGGAAGCGGTCGATCAGGGCGCGGAGTCGCTCCGCGGTTTCGGTGCTTTCGCCTTGCATGTAGCCGCGCAGGGTGCACTTCGATGCTTCCGCATCGGTGGTGATCTCGATGTCGGTGAGGATAGCCTTGTCGGAGGCGAGGATGCAGATCTCGCGCAGGACGGCCCCGGCATCGGCCTGGTCGCCAGTCGAGTTCGAGACGGCCCTGATGGTTGCCCGGACGGCGGCGGCGCGCCTGGAGGCGAGTTCCGGGTCGAAGCCCGGAGCGCTGGACGGCGGGGCGAGGGCTGCACCGTCCGGCGGGGATGCTGGCGCGGACGGTTCGGAGAGGAGTGTCGCTGCCCCGGCTCCGATGAGGATCGCCGCGGCGGAGCCGGCGTACAGGGCGTTGCGAAGCGCGTTTCTCGCAGCGGTTGCGGTAAATTCTCGCTCACGGAGGGAGATGCGCAGGCCGTGGTTCCAGGCGTCGGCGGCGTGCGCGACGTCGAGATTCGCCTCGGGCTGGCAGGAATTGTCGGCGAAGCAGGAGCAGCCGAGTTCGGTGCCGAACGCTTCGTGCAGACGAGGGATCGACGCGCCCGAGCCGGCGATCAGGATGCCCGGCGACCGGTCCGAATCGGCCAGACCGAATCGGATGGACTGGCGCACTTCGACGACCAGACGCTGCAGGGCCGGCTGGATGGCGGGAAGGATGTCGGAGGCGGAGAACGAGCGTCCGTCGACATCGCAGGTGTCGCCGGCCTTGGGCAGGCCAAACTGGAAGAGCAGGCGTTCGGCGAGGTCGTGCGCGTTCTCCGGGTTGGTCCCTTCGATCGCGGCGGCGAGCGCGTCGATCAGCCGATCGGTGCCGAAGTCCACTTGGCGGACGAGCAGGAGGCGCTGCCGGTGAGCGGCGACGATGACGGACTTGGACTGCCCGAAGAACACCGAGATCAGCGGCTCCTCGGTCTTGGAGTGGGCGATCGCGGTATCGACGGCTCGGCTGAGCAACGCCGCCTCGATCGGGACGAGGATGGCGTCGGGCATGCCGGAACGTTCACAGAGCTGACGCAGGTGGCGGAGGCTCTCGTCGGTCTCGGCGCTGACCACGACGTGCCGACGCTTGGGCCCGTTGCGGTCGCGGTCGATCGGCTGCACGCACCACGCGTTCGACTCGATCTCGAACGAGGCCATCTCGGAGAGAGACATGCGCGCGGCGCTGGTGATATCGCGGACCTGCGCCGGGCAGGAAAACAGACCGGACACGCTAGTGGGGGACTGGAAGAAGACAACCGGGCTGCTCGGGTTCGATCCGAATTCGCTGGCGATCGAAGCGAGCGCACCGGACGCGTCAGCCGGGTTGCCCTGCCAGACGCGCTCCATATGCGCCGGTTCCAGACGCTGGCTGAGGCAGCGTGGGCCGGGACGCGACGCCTGGAACACGCTCAGGCGCGTCGGCGAAACCTCGATGAATAGTCCAGTGCGTCCCAACTCTTGCCTCCGAGTACACCACGGGTTGCTATCGGCCATACGGAGGTCGGTCTTGGCTCTCGTCCGGCGGCTTGCTCGAAATTCCGGCTATTCCAGGCGGATGCGGATGACCCGTCGTGCGGACCCGCTGATTCCTGTGATCTCCGCGGTCAGGGGGAGCGTTTCGCCCTCGGTCTCGATCACAATCCGCTGGCCCGACGGCAGGGTGCGTTCTCCCTCGGGAGCGGGGCGTCCGGCCGAGACTTCCCCGATGACGAGCGCTGCGCCAGATTCGGCGGCGAGCAGTGCCCGTGTCGAGTCGAACCGGTGCGCGACGATCAAGGCGTCATCGCCCCCCGCGACGAGCGAGCCGACGATGACGAAGTTCAGGGCGGCGATGACGGCTACCGCCGACGCGAGGGCCGCGGCGCGCCGGTGGGAATCGGTCTGTGGCGTGGTCGTCGTCATGATCCGCTCGCCAGACTGCTGCGCAGGAAGAGGCGCGTGGTCAGTGTGCCCATCCCCGCGTCGATCGAGATCTCGACGACCCGAGCGGTGCCCGGTTCGTCGCCGGCGTCGGGATCGAGCGGAGCGCCGCCCGGTGGGCCATCGGCGAACAGGCGGAACTCGACCGAGTCGACGGGGTCGAGCAGGATGGCGGTGTCCTGGTCGGGTCTGGTCAGCGTCAGTGCGGAGCCCTGACGCTCGATGATCAGGCCTGATTCGAATTCCAGATGAGAGGCGCTGGCGCTGATGAGCGAGCACGGGAGCGAGGTGCTCGTCGGTGGCGGCTGGCGACGGATCTCGCGCGAGATTGTTTCGATGGCGAGGCTCGAGCCGTCGACGGCTCGTCGGCCTTCCTCGGCGCTCGCGTACGCGTCGGTCGCGGCGTAGAGCACGGTCGAGAGCACCGCGCTGATCGTTGCGACGATGACCATGGCGGCGATCGTTTCGATGAGCGTGAAGGCTCGTCTGGTCGGCCGGCGGGTCATGGCGTCGGGTCCGTTACGAGGAACGCGACCGGCGCTGAGCGCTGGTCGCCGCGGGGGGTGTTCCACTGCACAGCGATCACGACCTGGCGGTAAATGTCCTGCACGTCGTCACCCGTCGTGGTGAAGGATTCTGACACCAGCGGTCCGATCTCGACCGTCGCCTCCAGCCCCTGCTCGCGGTACGGCGCGATGGCGTCTTCGAGGCGGGCGAACAGCCCGGCATCCGGATGATCGAGGTAGGCTGTCGCGTCCTCAAGAGCCTCCATGCCGAGCTGCGGGTCGTCGCTGGCCACGTCGGCGAGGATCTGCTCAGCGACCATCGAGCCGAGCCAGGACGCTCTCGTCGACATCGCCGACTCTGCGCGCGCAAGCGTGGCGTCGTGGATCATCGCGAGCGTCGCGGGGACGGCGATCGAGAGCACGACCATCGCGATGACCGCTTCGACGAGGGTGAACGCGCGCCGGGTCATCGCAGGATCACTCCGGTCGAGGGCTGCACCCTGATCTCCGAGCCGCTGCTCACGCGTACTATGAATTCCTCGGTCAAAGCGAGCGGGTTCTCTCCGCTCGAATCGCGGGTTTGCGGCGATCCGTCGTAGTCGAACCAGAGCACGGCGGTGCCGGAGGTCTGTCCCCCTGAGGACGCGAGCGAGGCGCCCGGGAAGGCGGAAGAGACCGACAACTCGATCGGCAGCCCCGTGCCGGCGCGCAGCACCGGAGATGCCGAGCCGGGCGTGGTGCCGATCGTGAGCACGGCCACACTCTGGTCGTCGAGGTCGAACCGCGCCCCGGTGGGCATGCCCGTCGAGTTCGCGTGCGCCTGGGAGTAGCGGATCAGCCGGTCGCACTCGTTGAGCAGGGCAGCGTCGCGGGCTCGATCGAGGCGGGCGAGGGCAGGGATCGCGGTCGCCGAGAGGATACTGACCAACACAAGCACGCTCACCAGTTCGATGAGCGTGAAGGCGCGGGTCCTCCGCGTGTGGCGTTTCTGAGCGTAGTGCGGCATGGTTGGGTGAACGATGCGGGCGACGCGGGAAGGACGCAGGCGTCCGACCCGCGGGTGCTCAGAGCTCGTTGGCGTCGAACAGTTCGCCCTCGGAGTCCTCGACCTTGGTCTCGTCGTCCGAGTTGGCGTAGAAGACGGCGACGGGTGGGTCGGCGTCGTTGTCGACGTAGTAGCACCAGCCGGCGTCGATGTTCTGCACCGTGCGGTCCGTGGCCTGACGGTCATCGGCGGCGATGACGTTGTTCAGCCCGTTGTACGGGTTGGCCGGGACGCCTTCCTGCATCACCGTGCCGACGGTGATCAGTTCTTCGAGCGTCGGGTAGCGCCCCTCGCCTTCGACGCTGGTGTTCGCGAAGAAGTTGGCGATGGCGGTGCGCACGCCGCCCAGAGAACCCTGGATCGATGAGGTGCGTGCACGCTCGGAGTAGTCGAAGTACTTCGGCAGCGCGACGCCGGACAGGATCGCCAGTACCACCAGCACCGCGATCAGTTCGATCAGCGTGAAGCCTTTGCGGACACGGTTGGCGACATTCGGAACGGCCATGATCTATCTCCTCTTCAATGGGCCAGACAGGTCGCGGCGAACGTGGACGCACAGGATGTATCGGCACCTCGTTGCCCACTCTGAACAAGGGGTACGGGATTCTCATGAGAAAACATCGCTCAGCCGAGGATGCTGACCATGTCCCACATGGGCAGGAAGATGGCCAGAGCGACGATCAGTACGACGACCGTCAGCGCCGCGATGAGCACGGGTTCGATAACCGTCGAGAGGCTCTTGGCTTTGTGTCGTGTGTCGCGGCTGTAGTGGCGCGACAGGATGTCGCACATCTTGGGCAGATCGGCGGCCTCTTCGCCGGCGGACAGCAGTTGCTTGGTGAAGCCGGTGAGGTACGAGCAGGAGGGCAGGGCGTCACGGAGCCGGCCGCCGCGGCGGACCTGGTCGGCGAGCGTCTTCATGTCGGCTTCCAGCAGCGGTCGTCCCGAGGCGTTCCCGGCCATCTGGATGCACTCGATCAGCCCGACGCCCGATCTCAGCGCGATGCCGAACACGCCGGCGAAGCGGGAGATCGACAGGCCGATCAGCACGTCCCGGAGCACCGGAACGCGATGGAGAATCGAGTCCACGCGCCGTCTGAACCGTTCCCGACGCCACGCGACGCGCCCGGCGAGCACCAACCCGAGTGCGCCGGCGATGTACACGTACCAGTACGCCTTGAGGGACTGGCCGACGGTCATCAGTATGACGGTCAGCAGCGGGAGATCGATGCCTCGTGCCTCGAACATGCCGGCGAACTTGGGTACGACGAACGTGACGAGGAACAGGGTCGCGACCGTGAGCGTGAACACGACGGTGGCGGGGTACAGCGCGGCTCCGCGCACGAGTCGTCGCATCTCGCCTTGGTCCTCGACCGACTCGGCGAGGTGACCGAGCACGCTGATCATGTTGCCGGAGAGTTCCGCGGCCCGAACCGTTTCGAGATAGACCGAACCGAAAACGGCACGATGGCGCTCGAGCGCATCGGTGATGCTCCGACCCGATTGCACCTCCCGCGCGAGGTCCCGGGCGATCTGGGCGATGCCGGGGTGCGTTGCCTGCTCGGCGATCGAACTGAACGCCGAGACCACGGGGATCCGCGCCTCCAGGAGCACGCTGAGCTGGTAGGTGAAGTGCGCGACGTCTTCGTGCCCGATGCGCTTGCCGAACAGCCCGGCCAGCGAGATCCCAGCGCGGGGCTTGCGGATCTTCGTGGGAACGAGGCCGTCCGAGGCCAGACGCCGATAGGCGTCCTGGCGGTTGGAGGCGGAGACGGTGCCGCGCTGCGGCTTGCCGTCGCGACCGACCGCGATGTATTCGAAGGAGAGCGCGCTCACGCCGCGACCCTCCGCTCGTCGGCGACGGCCTGTGTCTCGGCGATCATGGCGACGCGGGCGACCTCATCGAGCGTCGTCAAGCCCAGGCGCGCCTTGCGGAGCCCGTCGCGCCACATCGGCCCGAAGCAGCCGGGCTGCGGTCGCGAGGCGTCGAACGCGAGCGAGCCGATCTCGTTGGTTGGTGCGCCTGATTCGACGAGACTGCCGACCGCGCTGGTCATGCGGATCAACTCATAGATGCCCGTCCGGCCGCGATAGCCGCTCCCGGAGCACCGAGCGCAGCCACGACCACTCCGGAACGACGCTTCGTCGGAGCCGATGCCGAATCGCTGCAGCAGTGCCTGCTCCGGTCGCTGGGTTGTCGCGCAGTCCGGGCAGACCGTGCGCACGAGGCGCTGGGCGAGCACCCCGAGCAGGCTGGAGTTGATCACGAACGGCGGCACCTCGAGGTCCTGCAGGCGAGCCACGGCCCCCGGTGCGTCGTTGGTGTGGAGCGTGCTGAGGACAAGGTGGCCGGTCAGCGACGCCTGCATCGCGATCATCGCGGTCTCGCTGTCGCGGATCTCGCCGAGGAGCACGATGTCCGGGTCCTGACGCAGGATGGAGCGCAGCGCCCCGGCGAAGGTCAGCCCGATCTCCGAGTTCGTCTGCACCTGGCGCACGCCGTGCATCCGGATCTCGACCGGGTCCTCGATCGTCATGATGTTGCGATCGGGCGAGTTGAGCTTCTTCAGGGCCGTGTACAGGGTCGAGGTCTTGCCCGAGCCGGTCGGCCCGGTCACGAGGAACATGCCGTGCGGGTGCCCGATGATCTCGCCGATCGAATCGGCCACCTCGTCGGCGATGCCGAGTTCGGTGAAGTCCAGGATCTGGCCGTGCGGGCGCAGGATACGCATGACCACGTTCTCGCCGTTCACCGTCGGGATCGTCGAGAGGCGGATTTCGTACTGCTCCCCGCGATGGGTCGTCCGGAACTTGCCGTCCTGCGGACGCCGGGTCTGGGTAAGGTCGAGGTTCGCCATCACCTTCAGGCGCTGCACGACGCCCGCGTGCGCCGACAGCGGAGGACCCTGACGGTTCTGCAGACGCCCGTCGATGCGATAGCGCAACTGCAGTTCGTGTTCGCACGGGCTGATGTGGATGTCCGAGGACTCCGCCTCGATCGCGTCGGCGATGATCTGGTTGACCGCGCGGACGATCGGTTCCTCTTTGGTCGCTTCGTCGAGTTCGCGATCGTCGTTGGCCCGCTGGACCGCCCCGTGGCTGCTCGAAACCAGGCTGTACGACTTGGAGATGATCGAGCGGATCGCCGCCTCTTCGCAGAGCACCGGGTCGATCTCGGCACGCAGGATGCGCCGGAGCTGGTCGATCGCCTTCAGATTGAGCGGGTCGGCCATGCCGACGGTGACAACGCCGTCGCCGACGAACAGCGGGAACGCCACGGTCTGCTCCGCGACCGAGCGCGGGAGCAGGGCGGCGTTGTTGATGTCGACCTCGTACTGCTCCGCATCCACGAACGGGTACTCGCAGAGGATCGCTCGGGCCAGCGCCAGGTCTCTCCCGGAGACCACGCCGCTCGACAGCAGCGACTCTTCCACTGTGCTCCCCGACGCCCGCGCATGCTCGCGGGCGCTCGCGATGTCCTGCTCGGTCGCGAACGCCTCTTCCACGAGGCAGCGCATCAGATAATCGGTCGATCCGAGCATCAGGCGGCCTCCTCGGCGTTCTTGCGCGAGGCGGCGATGGCCGCGAGCACGTCCTCCACGCTCTGCTGGAGCTGCGGCGTCGGGTCGACGAACGAGCAGCCCAGCGCGTAGCGAGGCTCGCGCGAACTCATGCGACTGCGCATCACCCGGACCGTCGCCTCGAATTCCGGGAGTCCGATCGAGTTGTCGGCGTACAGGCGGACCCTCAGGACGGTCTGTCGCGGCAGGAAGTGCGGGGATTCCAACCCGAGCCCGCCCTGCCCGAGGTCCGACAGCAGGGCGTTGAACGAGCCCATCGCACCGGAAGACCGGCTGAGCTTGACCGCGACCGGGCCGGAGTCGTCGATGCCGACCTTGATCGGAAGCGCGAGTTCGTGTCGCTCAAAGCGACGGACGGTCAGCCCGCCCGAAGGTGTGGGCGGCGTCTGCCTCGGTTGGTCCGTTGGCATCGTTCAGGTCTCCGGATGGCGGTCACGGGGAATTCCCCTCGCCTTTCCGAATCGACCGGATCGGGCGGCCTCCCAACGCGAGTCCGGAAAGCGGACCCCGCGCCGGTGCCCGGCGCAAGGCGTGCGACCCGCGCAACCGTCACAACCGGACCCCGTCAGCGCGCCGGGTTAGCCACCGTTTTTGCGCATCCACTCCGACCCGGCCAACACCGACGCGGCTTCGGCGCGTCCGCGTTCGCGCATCTGTTCCTCCGGAGATCGGGTGACCTCCTCCGGGTGTTGATCGTCCTCGTCGTCGCGCTGCAGGTGCAGCGTCTGCGTCGGGAACGCGTACTCCACGCCCAGTTTCTTCGCCAGACGCAGGGCATCGAGGATGAACCGGTGACGCTCGCGCAGTTCCGTCGACCAGTCCGGCACCCGGAAGAAGATGTAGACGAGCACGTCGATCGAGTGCGCGCCCAAGTTGTTCAGGTGCACCTCGTAGACGTCCTTGCGCGTGTGGGGGTGGCTTCGCACGATCTCGCGCAGGCCCTCGCAGTAGGCTTCGACCAGGTCCGGGTCAGTGTCGTAGGTCAGGTTGAACACCGCGCTGTACCGGCGGTACATCCGGCGCCCGTAGTTATCGACCGTTGCTCGCACCAGCGTCGCGTTCGGGACCGTCACCAGCGAGTTGTGGAACGTCCGGATACGCGTCGACCGGAAGCCGAGGTCTTCGACGATGCCCTCGGTGTCGCCCACCTTGATCCAGTCGCCCACGTTGAACGGCCGGTCCAGGATCACCGCCACCGAGCCGAACAGGTTCTCGATGGTGTCCTTCGCGGCGAACGCGAACGCCAGACCACCGATGCCCAGACCCGCCACCAGCGAGGTGATCGGCAGGTTGAACGACTCGGCGATGAACACCAGCCCGAACGCCACCACGAAGATCTTCACCGCCTTGCGGACCAGCGGCACAAGCAGGTCGTCGAACTTCGTAGTCGTCCGTCCGGCCTTGCGCTCGAAGTACTCCGAAGCCAGGTCCACGACCCGGTAGATCGCCCAGATCGCGCTGATCAGCGCAAAGGCCTTCGCCGCGATCTGCAGCACCTGCGTCGCCGTCACCGGCATCTGCAGGACCGGAAGCAGCAGGTACACCA
>CAXAVQ010000080.1:0-9176 GCA_963971985.1 uncultured bacterium | reverse complement strand
CTCGAAGGCCATCGAACGGACAGGGTACCCCGACGCCGCCGGGCGGTGGGTCGGATCAGACCGTCGTGACGCGCATCACCTCGGAGACGGTGGTCAGGCCGCGACGTGCCTTGACGAGCCCGTCGTCCTGCAGGCGCGAGAGCACGCCGTCTTGGAGGCCCTGGCGAGAGATCTTGGCGGCGTTGGCCCGGTCCATGACCATCTCGCGGATGGGCTCGTTGATGCGCAGCAGTTCGTACACGCCGACGCGGCCTCGGTAGCCGGTCTGAAAGCAGTTCTTGCAGCCGGTACCCCGGGTGAGTTGTTCGCCCGGCTCGAGTGAGACGCCCTCGGGCAGTTCGGACGCTTCGGGGGTGTACTTCTCAGCGCACTGGTCGCAGACGCGCCGAACCAGTCGCTGCGCGAGCACGCCCTCGACCGATGAGGCGGCGAGATAGGGCTCAACGCCCATGTCGAGGAGGCGGGGGAGCGCTCCGCAGGCGTCGTTGGTGTGCAGGGTCGAGAATACGAGGTGACCGGTGAGCGATGCCTGCACCGCGGCTTCGGCGGTTTCCTTGTCGCGGATCTCGCCGATCATGATGACATCGGGATCGTGTCGCAGGATCGAGCGGAGCCCGGCGGCGAAGTCGAGGCCGACCTTGTGGTTCACCTGGATCTGGTTCACGCCGCCGACGTGGTACTCCACCGGGTCCTCGACGGTGATCGCCTTGATCTCTTCGGAGACGATGCGGTTGAGCGAGCCATACAGCGTCGTGGATTTACCCGAGCCGGTGGGGCCGGTGACCAGAAGGATGCCGTGGGGCCGGCTGATCAGCTTGTCCCACGTTGTGACGATGTGCTCGGGCATGCCCAGATCGTCGAGCGTCATGAGCACAGCCGACTTGTTGAGGATGCGGAGCACGATGCCTTCGCCGAACAGCATCGGGATGACGCTCACGCGCAGGTCGAACTCCTGACCCTTGCGGCGCACCGTGATGCGACCGTCCTGTGGTTTGCGCTTCTCGGCGATGTTCAGGCTCGCCATGATCTTGATGCGACTGACGATCGCAGACCCGAAGCTGTGGATCGTTGGCGGGACGTTCGCGCGCTGGAGCACGCCGTCCACGCGGTAGCGGACGGAGAGTTTGTTCTCGTAGGGCTCGATGTGGACGTCGGTCGCTCGGCTGTCGATCGCTTCGAACAAGAGCTCGTTGACGAGCTTGATGACGGAGGCTTCCTGGGCCGCTTCTGCTTCGCTGGCTTCGGCGTCGAGTTGGTCGTCGGTGATGTCGGTGTCGCCGCGACCACGCGACATGGCTTCGAGCGTGTCGCCGCCGACGCCGTAGTGCGTCCGGATGAAGTTGCGGAGTTCCTCTTCCTCGGCGAGCACGAGTTCGATCGGGCAGCCGACCATGAGGCGGAGCTCGTCGAAGACGCTCAGGTCGAACGGGTCGGCGGTCGCGACGCGGAGAGCCCCTGGCGAGCCGTTGGAAGCAGGGCGTCTCTCGATCGGGACGCAGCGCTGGCGGAACACGATCTGGGGCGGGATCGCCTTGAGGACCTCGTCGGTGACCGAGACCTCGGTCAGGTCGATCACCGGCAGGTCGAACTGCTCGCCGATGGCCCGGGTGACCTCGTCGTCGCGGACCATCCCACGCTTGATCAGCACCTGGTCGAGGCGTTCGCCGGTCTCCCGGTGCTCCATCAGGGCCATTTCGAGCTGCTCGCTCGTGATCAGGCCTTGGTCGAGCAGGATGGTGGCGATTCCCATGGCATTCCTATCGTATCAACGCACGTCGCCGGATCAGCACGTGATTCCGCCAGAGCGCCTTCGCTCCGGCGGGCCGTTATCGGGCGTGTGCTCAGGATCCGCCCGCAACGGGGTAGGTCGCCGAGGTGCGATCCGTCTCCCAGACCGTGACCTCGTGCAATGAACAGGTACCGCCGAACGCCGCTTCGGATGCCTCGTTGAGTCGCCGGTAGAACACCTCGGCGATGTTCTCGACCGACGGGTTCACACCGCCATCGGTGTCGAACTCGTCAGTGTCCTCGTTGAGGTGTTTGTGGTCGAACGGGTCGATGACGACCTCGTCGACGAGGGCTTCCAGAGCGGCCACGGTCACCGGCTTGGTGGCCTTGGTGTCGACGCGGAAGGCGGTCTCCACACGGTAGTTATGCCCGTGCCCGCTCGGGTTGTTGCACCGCCCGAAGACGGAGCGGTTCTCGTCTTCACTCAGCGAGGGGCAGTGCAGCCGGTGGGCCGCGGCGAAATCGAACTGCTGACGGATGATCGCGCTGGGCATGTCTGAAAGCCGTCCTTCAACGCAGTAAGTGGGGGTGAGGTTCCAGCGGATCGCCGTGACGATCGGCAGAGCGGCCGATGCCTGGCGGATGAGCGCGGGGACCAGCACGACCGGCTCGGTCTCGGGTGCGTCGGCACAGCAGGAGGCGATGACCGGGATGAGATGGTCTCTCGCCAACTGATCGAGTGACTTGATGTTGATCAGGTAACCCGTTGTCGGGTCGGGTTTGCCCTCGACGGTCAGGGTAAGTTCGTAGTACCGGCCCAGCCCGCGCATCGCGGGCTTGCCGCCGAAGCCGTTCGGGCCCTCGACGGCCCGATCGGGACTCTCCCCGGGGTTGATGCAGAACCGGACTGTTCGCTGGAGCCTGACCATAGAGAACCAATTGATAGCGTCGTGAAACCGTCCGGACGAGCAAGCGAACACCACCTACACTCAATTGCCCGGGTCAGGGCACCATTCACACCGTCAATACTCTCGCCGGAGACCGCCATGCCCACGCTCACTCGCCCGCTTGCTCTCGTCGCGTCGCTTCCGCTTGTGATGGCGATCGGCTGTGCCGACTCAACTTCCAGCACCGACTCCGCCGAAGCCACCTCCGCAACGGGCGCGGCAACTCCTTCCGAAACCGCATCCGGGGGCTCGAACGAACAGATGACTGATTCCTACGTGCTCGATGCTTCTGCTGAAACGATCACGGGCGATCCGGTCGACCTTTCCTCGTACAAAGGCAAGGTCATCCTGGTCGTGAACACCGCCAGCCAGTGCGGTCTGACGCCCCAATACGAGCAGCTTCAGGCCCTGTACGAAGCACACAACGATGATGGCCTTGTCGTGCTCGGATTCCCGTCGAACGCGTTCAATCAGGAACGCGGGACCAATGACGAGATCGCCGAGTTCTGCGAGGCCCGGTACGGCGTCGAGTTCCCGATGTTCGCCAAGGTCTCGGTCAAGGGAGACGATGCCCACCCGCTTTACTCCAAACTCAATGCCCTGAGCGAAGAGCCGAGTTGGAACTTCACGAAGTATCTGATCGACCGAGAAGGCAACTTCGTACGACGGTTCGATCCGCGGACGACGCCCGCCGACGCCGAACTGACCTCCGCGATCGAACAACTCCTCGCCCAGCCGGCTCGCGGCTGATCCTGGGGCCTTCTCCGCCCATCACGGTATGATTTTCTCGTGGCGACGTTCCGATACATCGCGACGGGGCCGTCCGGACGCACTACCGGGGTGCTGACCGCGCCGACCGAGCAGGCGGTCGTTGCGGAGTTGTCCAGACAGAATCTCGCACCGATCCGGATCACGCCGTCGAAAGGCGCGGTCTCGGGCGGCAGTCGCGTGCCCGCCTCCCAACTCGCTCTGGCCTACCGACAGATCGGCGACCTGCTCCGCGCGGGCGTTCCGCTCCTGCGATCAATCCGGTTGATCGGGCGTCGTCGGAGTGCTCCGAAGTTGGCGGCGGTGTTCACCGAACTCGCCGACCAGGTGGAAGACGGGGTGGAACTGGCCACGGCGATGGAGAAGCGTCCGGAGGTCTTCCGCTCGATCCACATCGCGATGATCCGCGCCGGCGAGAAGGGCGGGTTTCTCGAGCAGTCGCTGGAACGGCTGGCGGCGTTCGTGCAGGGCCAGGTCGAGTTGCGCCGCAAGATCGTCGGGGCAGCGGTCTACCCCGTCATGATCGCGATCGTCGGTGGGTTGATCCTGCTCGGGGTGTTCGTGTTCTTCATCCCGCAGTTCCGAGAGCTCTACACCGACCTGCCCGAGATCCCGGCGATCACACAGGTGCTGATGGCGATCTCCGCCGCCGTCACGTCGAGCTGGTACATCGGGTTGGCGTTTCTCATGGCCCTGTTCGGCGCGACCTGGTGGGCGGTCCGAAACCCGGGCTTCCGGGCCGGCTTCGGGCGGGCGGTGGTCAAGACCCCAAAAGTGGGCGGTCTGCTCAAGGACCTCGCCGTTGCCCGGTTCACCCGGATCCTCGGCACCCTGCTCGCCAGCGGTGTGCCGATGCTCGCGGCCCTGCGGATCTCCAAGGACGCCGCGGGGTTCGAGGCCATGGCGACCGCCATCGAGGAGGCCACCGAGGCGGTTCGGAGCGGTGACACCCTCGCCAAGCCGCTCGGCGATTCCGGGCTGTTTCCGGATGACGTGCTCGAGATGATTTCCGTCGCGGAGTCGGCGAACAACCTGGATGAGGTGCTCGTCGGGATCGCGGAGACCCTGGAAAGCCGGGTCGACCGAGTCCTGTCGGCGACGGTGAAGATGATCGAACCGATCATGCTGCTGACGATCGCGGTGGCCATCGTTTTCGTGGCCATCGGGCTGCTTCTGCCGATGCTCAAGTTGACGCAGGGCATCTAAGTGTCAAGCATTCGGTAATACCCACGGGGACCGTGGGCATCTGGTATCCCCCAGCAGTTCCAAGGCGTCGCGCCTAATCAACGGAGTGAGCATTCCATGCAGCGCAGTTTCTCTCGAAAGTCCTCGACCTCACGCCGGCGTGCGTTCACCCTGATCGAGGTCATGATCGCCATCGCGATCGTCGTGGCACTCATCGCCTTGGTCGGCATCAACGTGCTCGGCAACCGCGACTCGGCCAACATCAACACGACCAAGATCCAGATGAGCAACATCGAAAACGCGCTCACGGAATTCGAAGTCGCCTTCAACCGGCTGCCGAGCGAGGATGAGGGGCTTGAGGCGCTGTGGAGCCTTGAGGCGGTCCAGGTCGAGACCGAGGAGGACGAAGCCAAGTGGCGCCGCTTCCTCACCAAGCCGGTGCCGAACGACCTCTGGGGCAACCCTTGGGGCTACCGTCCGGAGTCGGAGTACGGGCTGCGCTACGACCTCTGGTCGAACGGTCCCGACGGCGAAGAAGGCACCGACGACGACATCACCAACTGGACCGCTGAGGACGAGGCCGGCGGCGGCCTGGGTGCTCCGACCGCACCATGATCGCCATGCCTCCGCCCGAGACCCATCCCGGTCCGGCGGGTCCGCCGCATCGGGGGCGGGCGGCGTTCACGCTCATCGAAATCATGATCGCGATCGGTGTCGTAGTGGCGCTGATCGCGGTCGCCGTTCCGACCATCGTGCTGTCATTCGGCGATCGGAAACTCGAAGCCGAAGCCGAGCGACTCGGAGCGACCATGGCAAGCCTGCGCGCCGAGTCCGTCCGGCAGCGCGAGACGCTCGCGCTGTTCCTCGAACCGTCGACCGGCGAGTTCGGCGGCTCGCTCTTCATCGGGCCCCTCTCATCAGCCGACGATGAACCGGTTCGGTTGCCGAGCGATCGGCCGCTCGGCTGGGGCGGACCGGAGGAGGCCGGCGAGATCCCGACACGGCGCATCTTCGAAACCGAGCGCCCGTTCGTGCTCAGCGATCAGCAGCCGAGCGCAGATCTCGAGTCGCAGTACCTGTCAGGCGCGCCCGGCGACATGGCGAGCGGTTCATCGCTCGCCGGAGCCGAACCCGCGGAGCGGATCCGCATCGCGGTGTCGTCCGCATCGGGCCAGATCCTCGCGTCGCGCCCGCTCTGGCTGTTCGATGACCGGGCGATGTTCCGCGTGGAGATCGGAAGCGGCGTCGGCAACGCGATCGTGAGCGGCCCTCGGATGATCCTCACCGACCCTCTGGTCGAGGATGAAGACGAAGCGGACGCTGATAACGGTTCCGGTGCCGAGGCACCTTCGTTGCCGGACCCGGGCGGTGAGGCCCCTCCTGCGAGGCCGGATGCCGAAGAAGACGGGACGGAAGCACCGTGAACGGGTGGACTCGGCACAACCATTCGCGTGCGAAGCACGGACTGCTCCTGCTCGAGCTCGTTATTGCGCTGGCCATCTTCGTGACCGTCGGCACGCTGATCATGTCCACGATTCGTCAGGCGTTGTTATCGACGCGCAACGCACAGGACCTCATGCGCGCTGAGGATTTCGCAACCTCGGTCCTCGCGATGATCGAATCGGGTATCGAGGTCCCCGACAACCTTGTCGGTCCGCTCCCGGAGTGGGACCCGGAGAGCGGGTACTTCGACGGCGCGATGTCCAGCGCGAGCGCGATGGGCTTCGCTCCGGTATCCGAATCGTGGGCGATCGAGATCGAGACCGCTCCTGCAGGCGTGCCGGGTTTCACATCGATCGTCGTCACCGTCAGTCGAGAGGACCGGCCCGGTGTGGTGGCGGTCCGTGAATCGCTCGTTCCCCTTAGCGACCCGCAGTCCCTGTCGCTGGCGAATCCGCGTGCCTCGGGCAGTGGGGGGGCTCGATGAAATTCACCCGCCATACGCGAAGTGCTCAACAGGGGCGTGCGTTCACGCTCGTCGAGGTGATGCTGAGCATGGTCATCATGCTCGTCCTCGCAGGGAGCATCGGGTGGGCCGTGCGTGAGATGCGTGAAAAGACGTTCGTCCTCCGGCGCGCGTCCGATGATCTCACGGTGGGCACGAGCGTCTTCGAACTGATCGACGCGTCCATGACCAGCAGCGTGGCGCTGGATCCGACCAGCGGCTCAGCCGGGATCCGGGGCACCGGCGAATCCATCGAGATCGTCTCGCGAGGTGTGCTCGCGGATCTTGAAGGCGACACCGGGGCGCTCTCCGGCCTGACCCGGCTTCGTGTCGAGTTCGACCCCGACGCACTCGAACTGCGGATCGGTCGCAGCGACGCATCGACCGCCGCGACGCTGCAGCCGATTTCCCAACGCATCGAACAGATGCGCTTCCGCTACCACGACGGGCAGCAGTGGACGGACTCCTTCGACAGCCGAAGCGCCGGCACGCTCCCGGTCGCGATCGAGGTGTCGGTCTGGTTCGTCACCGCGCTCGACGAGCGAGCCCTGCCGCCGGAGTCGGACACGGGCCTTGCCCCCGGCGGTACCGCGTCTGGCTCGGACCCGCTCGACTTCGAGGGGATGGGCGCGCCGGTGCGCAGCGACTTCGACGAGGAGCCGCCGCTCATCGAACGCCGCCCCGACCGCTTCCGCATCTTCAGCGTGCTCGACGGGCCGCGTGTCGACCAGACCGCACCGCCGGCGATCCCCGTGCCGGGAGGTGCCCCGTGAGCGTTCGCGATCGCGGCTCCATCCTGTTCGGTGTGCTGCTCGTCGTCGTGCTCGCGACGCTCGTGGCGAGCACCGCCATGTTCCGCGTTCGCAACAACAGCGACATCGTCCGCGCGTCGATCCGGGGCGATTCCTCACGCACGTTGCTCCGCTCCGGTATTCGCGCGTATCTCGCCGAGCTGGCCGAGGCCCGACCGGAGCTGCTTGGCGGTGGCCTGAGTTTCGGGGGCAACGGGCCCGCCGCGGCGATCAACCCGGTCCGCATCAGCGACGGGCTGGTCGTCAGCGAGGTCGGGCGAAGGCGCGGCGTCGTTCGCCTGCTCGCACACCCGTCGGGGGCGCTCGTCGTACCCGAGTCCACCCGCATCGACCTGAACCGCGCCGAGCGTGACATGCTGCTCGCTCTACCGAGTATGACCGAGACCATCGCCGACGCGATCATCGCGCGCCGCTCCTCGCGCCCCTTCGAGTCCGTCGAGGAGCTCCTCGGTATAGACGGGGTCACGCTCGAGTTTCTCTACGGCGACCTCGAACTCTGGGCCGAGCGGTACCGCCCCGCGGACGAAGCGCTCGCCGAGCGCGCGTCCGTCGAAGCGATCGGCACCGAGCCGGTACTCGCCGATCTGGTCACGGTCTTCAGCGCCGACCCAAACGTGCGATCGAGAGTGAGTTCGGGTGATTCCTCGTTCGACCCGCTCCCACGCATGCTGTTTCCCGACGAGGTCTTCGAGCGAGATCAGGACGAGGTTCGCATCCTGGAGCAGGCCGCCGATCTGGTGACGCCCGATCAGGCGAGCCGGCTCGTCGGGGCGTCGGATGAGACCTCGCTCGTGCGCCGGTTGATCGTCGGTATCGAGCCGCGACGGTGGGCGACCATACTCGACGCGATCACACTCAGCCCCGATCCGTACCTGCTCGGTCGTATCGATCTGACCAACGCTGCGCCTGAGGTGCTCGCTTGTTTACCGGGGCTCGGCGAGGAAGCCATTACCGAGATGGTGAGACGGCGCAGCGAACTCTCCGACGCCGTGCTCGCGCGGGTCACATGGCCCGTGGAAGAGGGCATCCTGACAGCCGAAGAATTCGTCGGCATCGCACCGTGGGTCACGAACCGGTCGCTCCAGTTCCGCCTGATCATCGAGGCCGGATACGAGATGCCGACCGATGAGGCGAGGTCCGGAGACTTCGCCGAACTCGAACTGGACCAGCGGATCGTTGCCGAGGTCGTCATCGATATTTCCGGCGACCAGCCCCGTATCGCGTACCTGCGCGACGTGACCTGGCTCGCCGACGCGTTCGAGATCCACACGACGAGCATGGAAGATCGGGCCGCAGACCCCGAGGAGTGGTACGATTTCGAAGACCCCTTTGCGCCGATGGAGTTCGAGGGCGAGCCCGAAGACGATGGTCTGGAAGGATTCGTCCGTCCGAGCGAACGGGCCGACCAGCAACGACGCGAAATGCGAAACCGCCGACCGACGAACGTAGACGAGACTCAACCGGAGCAGCAGATGCCAGCAGGATCGCAGGCAGAAGGCAGGGACCGAAGGATCGGTCGATGGAACGGCGCGCCGCGCTCGGGGGGCAACTGATGGCCCGGGGGAAGCCGAAACTGTTTGTCTGCATCGGCCATCAGTCGGTGGGCGTGCTTGAACTCGACAGCGCCAAGATCGACCGGGCTGGTCAGGCGACACTGAAGACCCGCATCGCCCGAACGCTGCGCATCCCGCAGGATATCGACCCCTCAAGCGAGCGCGATCTCGCGTCGTGGCTCGCCGCCAGCCTCGAACACGCCGGCTGCTCTTCGAAGGGCGTCACGCTCGTGCTCGA
>CAXAVQ010000079.1:0-9332 GCA_963971985.1 uncultured bacterium | reverse complement strand
ACGGGGCGGCAAGGAGCCGGGGCCAGAGACAACGCTTGTTGCGAGCAGACGCCGGGTGACGCGCCCGCATGTCCCCGAGCGATGCGTCCCGAGCGATGCGTCCCCGAGCGATGCGCCTCGAGCGCGGTGCGCCCTCAGCCTGCGGCGACCAGGTCGGTGGGCTGAGCGGAGAGCCGCTCGCCCAACGCCTGCGCCGACGCGTGGGCGCGTGACACCGAGAGTCGGTGCCGATCGTCGTCGAACTCCTGGTACTCCGAGGCGATCTCGTAGATGTCCTTCGGGGCGATGCCGAGCAAGCGCGTCGCCACGGTCCGCAGGTGTGAATTCAGGTGGTTCCAACCATCGCGGATGCCGCCCGGCTCGAAACCGAACTCGCCTCGCGATGACAGCACGACAAGTGACTTCCCGATGAGCGTGCTACGGATCGGGAAGTCACCGCGCTCGAGGTCGAACGAGAAGGTCTCGCCGGGGCGGACGATCTGATCGATCCAGGCTTTGAGGGAGGCGGGAAGACCGTAGTTGTAGAGCGGCGCTGCCAGCACGAGAACATCAGCTCGGCGCAGCTCGTTGATGAGGGTTGTGGATTCCGCGAGCGCATCGTTCATGTCCGGGGTCCGCTGCTCGGGCGGGGTGAAGCCCGCACGGATCGATGCCTCGCTCACGACGGAGGGCGGTTGGCGCCCGACATCCCTGGAAAGGATCTGAGCGTTCGGTTCGCTCGTGCGCCACCCGTTGATGAACCGGTCGGCCATCTGACGCGTGATCGAACCATTGAGGCGAGCGCTCGCGTCGATACGCAGCAGGACAGTCATGGGGATCTCCTTTGTGCTTTGCGGGACGGGTCGCGCGCGGGCAAGTGGAGCAGTCGCGCTTCTGCGAATCAGCCGGCGGGGTGTGTCCACCCCGACGGCCGGAAAGGGAGAGAGAGGGGTACTCGCGAGTTACTCCGCGTGTTCTTCGAACAGGCCGGGCCAGTTGGTGTTGGCCCGCTCGACGCTGGGTTCGAAGTCGGCGTTGAACTTCTTGAGGATCTCGGAGTTCACGTTGAGGTAGAGCTTGCCGTTGCGGACCTGGGCGGTGGTGATGTCGACGGGGAGGAGGATGTTGATTGAGACGCCGAAGGCGCAGTAGCCGCCGTACTGCGGGACGTAGCGTTCGGGGCTGGCGAGGAAGGTGTCGCGGCTGGCCTCGGTCGCGAAGAGGTAGGTGGCTCCGGCGTGCTGGGCGCGGATCATGGGGGATCCGTTGCGCGGCGTGTCGCCGGTGAAGAAGCTGACGGGGTCGAAGCCGTCGAGGCCGATGTTGCTGGCTCCCGAGACGTTGACGAGATTGCCTTTGGCGTCGGCGATCCTGGCGACGGCCTCGTCGGTGCTCCACACATCGCTGGCGATCATGCGGTAGTTGACGAAGGCGGCCTCGAAGCCGTCGTAGCCGGGGAGCTTGGCCGCGGCGGTGGCGTCGGACACGATCGCGACTTCGAAGCCCTCTTCGATGAGGTCGCGCATGTGCGACTCGACGCAGAGGTTCGCGGACATGCCGGCGACGACGACTTTGCTGATGCCGGCCTTGCGGAGCTGGAGGGTGAGGTCGTTGGACTCGGGGCCGTAGACCTTGTGGGGGCTGACGACGATGGTCTTGCCGTCGTTGATGTAGGGCTTGTAGCGGTCGAGCCAGTCGGCTCCGGAGCCTTCGAGTGAGTCCACGCTGAGGGGGCCCTGGCGGTCGAACATGCCGATGTCGTGCATGAGCCGTTCGAGTGCGCCCTCGAACTGCCAGTCGTGGTCGTGGGGGTAGTAGTAGTGCGGGCTGACGAAGACCTGAGCGCCGGCGTCCTTGCTGACCTTGAAGAGTCGCTCGATGTTGTCGACGGTTCCGTTCTCGGTGACGCTTTCGCCGACGACGCCCCAGGCGACGCCGTCGGGGCTGAGGAAGTCGTTCTGCGGGTCGATGACGAGCAGGGCGTAGTCGCCTCGGGTGAGTTCGACGCCGGGACGCGGGATGGGTGCGTCGGGGCGCGGGCCGTCGATGTAGTGGACGGTGGGGGCGTGGTCGTGCCCGTCGTGTTCGCCGTGGATGGCGAGCGCGGCGAGGGGGGTGGTGATGAGTGCGGTCAGAGCGATGAGTGTGAAGCGTTTCATTGGGATGTTCTCTTTCCTTGGTGTGAGAGTGATCGTTTGTGAATGGTTCTGTGAGTGGGCGGTGGTCAGCGCACGTTCGGGATGCCTTCGTGATCTGCGGGGCGTGGTCCGGGGGCGGGCCAGTGGAAGCGTCGCTGCGTCGGGTTGATGGGCACATCGTTGATGCTGGCTTCGCGCCGGCGCATCAGGCCGTCTTCGTCGAACTCCCAGAGCTCGTTGCCGTAGCTGCGGAACCAAATGCCGTCCGGGTTGTGCCACTCGTACTGAAAGCGGACGGCGATGCGGTTCTCACGGAATCCCCAGAGGGATTTGGCGAGTCGGTAGTCGAGTTCGCGGTTCCATTTGTTTTGGAGGAAGGCGCGGATGTCGTCGCGTCCCTGGATGAACGTGTCGCGGTTGCGCCATTCGCTGTCGGGGGAGTAGGCCAGCGCGACGCGATCGGGATCGCGGCTGTTCCAGGCGTCCTCCGCAGCGCGGACTTTGGCGAGTGCGGTTTCGGTGGTGAACGGCGGGATGGGTGGGCGCGGCGATCGCGCGGCCGGCGGGGTTGCCGGGCAGGTTTCGGGTTTCATGATTGGGTTCCTTGCGTCGGCGCTGGAGTGTATGAGCAGCGCTGGACGTGTGGTTAGCGAGTGGGGCAGGCGAGGTCGGCATCGGTCCACTCGACGGCCTTGAAGGCGCTGTCGAGCGGCGTGCCCGCGATGTGGTTGGTGTAGTTGGACATGACCTTGAGCGACGTTCCGAGGACGACCTCGAGGACGGTGCGCTGGGTGTAGCCGGCGCTCAGGAGTGCGTCGATGTCCTGTTGGTCCGGCCAGCCGCGGGTTTCGTTGATGCGGGTGGCGAAGGTGCGGAGTGCTTCGAGTTTGGGGTCGGCGAGTTCGGCGCCGCTGCGGAGGGCGTCGATGACGGCGACGGGGACGCCCTGGGACTTGGCGATGGCGGTGTGCGCGGCCATGCAGTAGGTGCAGCCGTTGAGTCGGTTGTTGACCATCAGGACAATCTGGCGCTCGGTCGGCGAGAGATCGGTCTTGTCGAAGATGCCGGCGAGGGTCAGGTAGCCCTCGAGCAGTGCCGGCGACTCGGCCATGATGCCGAGCAGGTTCGGAAGGAATCCGAACGCCTTCTCGGCGCCCTCGATGAGCGGTTTGGCTTCGGGGGCGGTTTCGGCGGTGTGGACTGGGAAACGGGACATGGGGTTCCTCCTTTGGGGAAGGCGATGCGACATCCTGCTCGGGCGAAACGATCGCCGAGTGCGAATGGCGCGGGTTGTGGTGAGCGTGGGGCGTTCGGGACCGGATCCAGAATCCTGTGCTCGTCCCGATTAATATACTGACCAGTCAGTATAGTTCAAGGGCTTCAAGCACATTTTCTTGAAATTGCCATAATTCGCGTTGGATTCGGGATAATTCTGTTGTTCGTTGTTTTCTGCTGGCCGTCGCTGGCACGTCATCGGGAGTAATTGTAGACTGATTAGTCTGTATGCATCTGTTGAGTCAGGAGTCTTCATGCCCCCCAGTCGCCGAGACGAATTGATTGATGCCGCGATGCGAGTGTTCTATCGCTGCGGATTCCATGCCTCGAGTCTGGACGACATCCAGAAGGAGGGCGGGATCAGCCGGATGACGCTGTACAACCACTTCAAGTCGAAGGATGAGTTGATCCTGGCGGCGATGCGCCGGCGTGATGAGATCTTTCGGAACCGGCTGATGAAGTTCGTGGAGTCGAAGGCGAAGGACCCGCGTGAGCGGATCGCGGCGGTGTTCGATTTCCACGAGGACTGGTTTTCCGGAGATGAGTTCTGCGGGTGCATGTTCATCAACGCGGCGGCGGAGTTTTCGGTCGCGGACTCGGCGCCGCGTCGGCTGGCGTCGGAGCACAAGCAGGAGATCGTGCGGTACCTGCGAGAGTTGTGCGCAGCGGCGGGGCTGGATGATCCGGCGGGAGTTGCGGAGCAGCTCAACATTCTGCTCGAGGGATCGATTGTCGCGGCGCGGGTGGTCGGTCAGGTCGAGGATGGCGGTGCGAACCCCGGCTCGTACGCTCGGCTGGCGAAGCGGATGGCGATGGCGGTCATCGAGCGGGGCTGAGGCGACGGATCGCGGCGTGGGGCTTGGCGTTGCGGGTGTGATTGGGCATGATGAACGCATGCCAGCACCGAAGACCGTGGACGAGTACATCGAGCGTCAGGACCGGTTTGGGGAGGAGGTTGCGCGGCTGCGCGCCATCCTGCTGAGGACCGGTCTGGACGAGGCGGTGAAGTGGGGGTCGCCGGCGTACATGCACAAAGGGAAGAACGTCGTGGGGATCGCGGCGTTCAAGGAGCACTTCGCGCTGTGGTTTTTTCAGGGCGCGCTGTTGAGCGATCCGGAGGGCTTGCTGGGGGTGTCCGAGGGCAGTTCGGCAAAGGCGATGCGCCAGTGGCGGATGGAGTCGAAGAAGGACATCAAGGCGAAGGCGATCGCGTCGTACGTGAAGGAAGCGGTGGCGCTGCAGGAGGCGAGCAAGCAGATCAAGCCGAAGAAGCCGGTGAAGAAAGGCTCGGTCGAACTGCCGCCGGAGCTCGCGGCGGCGCTGAAGAAGCGAGCGAAGGCGAAGAAGGGGTACGACGCGCTCACGCCGGGCAAGCAGCGGGAGTACGCGAACTACATCGCCGGGGCGAAGCGCGATGCGACGAAGCAGAGCCGCATCGAGAAAATCCTGCCCATGATCGAGGCGGGGGTGGGCTTGCACGACAAGTACCGGAATTGTTGACGAGGCTCCGTATCGCGCTTCGCGTGGTATAGAGTGAGGTCATGAGACATGAAAACACGTATTGGGGCAGGGGTTTGTCCGCTGCCGGGTGTTCCTGGGGCTGGATCCGGTACGCGGGCCCTGCGCTCGCGCTGAGCGTTGCGGGTTTCCTGGTCGTGGTCGGCATCGGCTGCGAGGAGGGGATCGAGGAGCGCGAGGTCGCCAAGGGCGTGGAGTCGGTGCCGGAGTCGAGCGAGCGGGATGCGCCGTCGGTTGATGCGCCGGGGGATGTGGGCACGCCGGAAGGTGGGGGTGATGCGGAGCCGTGGCTCGTGCCCGACGGCTGGGAGCGCGATCCGCAGGAGCGCCCGATGCGCTACGCGACGTTCGTGATCGGTGATGCGCCCGGCGGGCCGGTGGAGGTCGCGGTATCGCGGTTCCCCGGCGATGTGGGGGGCGTGTTGGCGAACGTGAACCGTTGGCGCGGTCAGGTCGGGCTGCAGCCGGTGGGCGAGGGGGAACTCGATGCCCTGCTGACGCGGTTCGGGGCTGAGGAGGCCTCGGGGTATCTGCTTCGTCTGGACGGAGAGACGAGCACGATGCTGGCGTCGGGGATCCGTGAGCAGGCATCGGACCGGACGTGGTTTGTTCGTGTCACGACGACCGCGGAAGCGGCGGACGCGGTCGAGGATGAGGTCTTCGGCTTCGCGCGTTCGATGGCGGAGCGGATGTCTCCACCTGACGACGAGTCATGATCCGTTCGGCGGTACAAGCGCTCGCTTCGCTGCGACTGACGGTTGTGCTCTTGGCGCTGTCGATGGTGCTGATCTTCGTCGGCACGCTGGTGCAGGTGCGTGTGGGCGTGTGGGAGGCGGTGGACTCGTTCTTCCGGAGCCCGATCGCGTGGGTGGACCTGCAGATGTTCATCCCGGAGTCGGTGGCGGAGTTGCCGGTGCGCGTGCCTCTTCCGGGCGGGGCGACGCTGGGGGTGCTGCTGCTGCTGAACCTGGTGGCGGCGCACCTGGTGCGGTTCAAGTTGAGCGGGCGCCGGATCGGCATCATGCTGATCCACGCCGGTTTGATCGTGCTGCTCGCGGGCGAGTTCGCGACGGGCTGGTTCGCCGAAGAGGGCCAGATGTCCATCGACGAAGGGCAAACGGCGCGGTTTGTGGAGGATGTGCGATCGGCGGAACTGGCGGTGATCGACCCGTCGGGTGAGGCGACGGACCGGGTCGTCACGGTGCCGGGTGCGATGGTGAAGCGATCAGCGCGCGAGAGTGAGGCGATTGCGCACGAGGCGCTGCCGTTTACGATCGAGGTGGTCGGGTGGCTCGAGAACGCCCGGCTGCTGCGGGGGTCGGGGCCGATGGAGGCGGACCGGGGTGTTGGGCGCGAGGCGTTCGCCGCGGAGCGCCCGACGGCGCGCGGTGTGGACGGGGCCCAGACGGATGCGCCGGCGGCGTACGTGCGTCTGTCGCGGGACGGGCGAGAGCTCGGGACGTGGCTGCTGTGGGCGAACCTCATCGATCCGCAGCGGGTGGAGGTGGACGGGGAGGTCTACGGGCTATCGCTGCGGTTCAAGCGGACGTACCTGCCGTACGAGATGACGCTGCTGGATTTCCGTCACGACCGGTTCGTGGGGACGCAGATCGCCAAGAACTTCTCGAGCCGGTTGCGGCTGGTGGACCCGGCACGCGGGGTGGACCGGGAGGTGCTCATCAGTATGAACAACCCGCTGCGGTATCGCGGCGCGGCGTTCTACCAGGCGTCGTACAAGCCCGACGGGACCGGGACGGTGCTTCAGGTGGTTCGGAACCCGGGCGCGGTGCTGCCGTACGCGGCGTGTGTGCTGGTGAGTGCGGGGCTGCTTCTGCATTTCGGGTTGGGCATGACCGGGTACCTGCGCCGACGTGCGAAGCGCGAGAAGCGCGACGCTGCGGAGGCCGGGACTCCGACGGAGCGTTCGGCGGCGCAGCGCCTGCTCCCGGTGCTGGTGTTCGGCGCGGGGCTGCTCGTTGCGTGTTCGGCGCTGCTGCGCCCCGTTGAGCGTGGGGCGTACGACATCGGTCGGTTCGAGACGATGCCGGTGACGGCGGGCGGGCGGATGAAGCCGATGGACTCGGCGGCGCGTCACGTGCTGATGGTCGCGGGCGGGAGGCAATCGGTCGAGAGCGAAGAGGGCGATGTGAGCGCCTCGGAGTTCCTGCTCGGGCTGATCGCGCGTCCGGAGGAGGTTGCGGATCTGCCGGTGGTGCGTGTGGATCATCCGGATGTGCTCGCGCTGCTTGACCGGACGGCGGATGAGGGCGGGCGGATCAGCATGAACGCGATCGAGCCCTACTGGAACGAGGTGGTCGAGCAGGCGGGGCGGGCGCTGGAGGTGGAATCGAAGCGTCGGGACCCGTTCCAGCGGGCGGTCGTGAGGCTGTACGCGTCGGTGGATCTGCTGCTGGCGCACGCGCGGATGCACGAGCCGTACGCGGTGCCGCCGCTGAGCGCGGAGGGAGAATGGACGAGCTTTCACGACGCGTTCGTTGGCGCTCAGACAGGCTTGCCCGAGGGGCATCCGGAGGCGGGTGGGCCGGGCATCTCGCACCCGACGGTGGCGTCGATCGTGTCGATGATGACGGCGTATTCGGAGTCGGACCCGGAGGGGTTCAACCGGGCGGCAAGCGGGTACGACGAGCTGCTGCGGCGCGAGATGCCGTCGGTGATGCGTCGGATGGATCTGGAGGTGCTGTTCAACCGGGCGCGGCTGTTCGTCGGGGCGACGGCGGTGTACGTGCTGGCGTTTGTTGTGCTGTGCGGGTCGATGCTGCTGCGCCTGCGTTCGGAATCCGTGGGTCGGGGGCGGGCTGCCGAGCGGATGCGTGTGTCGGCGGTGTCGCTGCTGTGGGCGGCGTTTGTGGTGCACACGCTGGCGATCGGTCTGCGGATCTATCTGCAGGGGCGTCCGCCGGTGACGAACCTGTATTCGTCGGCGGTGTTCGTGGGCTGGGCGTCGGTGCTGTTCGGGCTGGTGCTGGAGCGTCTGCAGCCGATCGCGGTGGCGGCGCTGGGGGCGTCGGGGGTCGGGTTCGCGACGCTGATCGTGGCGCACAACCTCGGCACCGACGGCGACACGATGCAGATGATGCAGGCGGTGCTCGACAGCAATTTCTGGCTGGCGACACATGTTATCACGATCACGCTGGGCTACTCGGCGACGTTCCTCGCGGGGGCGCTCGGGGCTTTGTACATCCTCCTGGGAGTGTTCACGAAGCGGTTGACGCGGGACCGGGCGCAGGCGCTGGCGCGGATGGTGTACGGCGTGGTGTGCTTTGCGCTGCTCTTGAGTTTCGTGGGCACGGTGCTCGGCGGGATCTGGGCGGATCAGTCGTGGGGGCGGTTCTGGGGGTGGGACCCGAAGGAGAACGGGGCGGCGCTGATCGTGCTCAACGCCGCGATCATCCTGCACGCGCGCTGGGGCGCGATGATCCGGCAGCGCGGGATGATGGTGCTGGCGGTGGGTGGCAACATCGTGACGGCGTGGAGCTGGTTCGGGACGAACATGCTGGGCGTCGGCCTGCACTCGTACGGCTTCATGGACGGGCAGGTGTTCTGGATGCTGGTGTTCGTGGTGAGCCAGCTTGCGGTGATGGGGCTCGGGCTGCTTCCGGCGTCGGCCTGGCGGAGCGATCCTGCGTCGCGTGTTCGACAGGGAACTGGAAATACGTGAGGATGCCTACCTAGTCTCCGGTAGATCGAGACCTCGGGTGCGTCCAAGACGCGTCCGGACTGAACGGAAGTTCATGCACGCACAGGATTCGACAACGACGGATCGGCGGAGGGCGGGGTTCGTTCGTCTGTTCGTTGCTCGGATCGGGTTCTTCCCGCTGGCGTTCGCGATCGTGCTGGGCCTGTTTGCCGGCCTCGGCACGTTCACGTTCGGATACGGCGAGGGGGCCTCGTACCTGTCGAACGATCCGGAGTCGTGCATCAACTGCCATGTGATGCAGGGGCACTACGACGCGTGGCTGAACTCGAGTCACCGGAACGTCGCGACGTGCAACGATTGCCACCTTTCTCACCACCCGATCGGCAAGTGGGTGGTGAAGGCAGACAACGGGTTCTTCCACTCGCTGGCGTTCACGACGGGGAACTTTCACGAGCCGATCAAGATCAAGCCACGGAACGCGCGGGTGGCGCAGAACGCGTGCCTGTACTGTCACGGGGAATTCGTGCACAACATGCTTCCGGATGAACCCGGGGGGGACATGCTGTCGTGCGTGCACTGCCACAGCGATGTGGGGCACGCGCTGCGGCGCTGAATGGTGATTCACTGAGGAGACGAGCGCTATGGCCGAGAAACCGTCAGGTACCGAGCGGGATCCCGCGACGCAGGGGCGTGGTCGAAAGCTGATCGTCCCGGCGATCGTGCTCGCCGTGGTGGCGATCGCGACGGTCGTGGTGACGTTCACG